>JBJTGN010000163.1:0-2560 GCA_046093905.1 Actinomycetota bacterium | reverse complement strand
TACAGGTTCTGCTGAAGTCGCTCGACGGCGGTCAGGAGATGCTCGGGCAGCACCATCCAACCGAGACGCCATCCGGTCATCGAAAAATACTTCGAGAACGAATTGATGACGACCGCTGTCGGGTCGATGGCGACAACTGTTGGTGCCAGCCCTTCGTACGTGAGTCCGTGGTAGATCTCATCGGCACCCAGTTGGATCCGATTGCTCGCGCAGTAGCTCGCGATCGATTGCAGAGAGGCCTCGTCGAGGACGGTGCCGGTCGGATTCGACGGTGAGGCGATGATCAGCCCATCGAGTGGACCTGCTGCATCGAGTGCAGCCACGGTTGGGCTCCATTGAGTCTCGTGACCGACGGGAATGGCGACCGGTTCGATGCCGAATGCTGTGAGGGTGTTTCGATATGCGGGGTAGCCCGGTTCGAGAATGCCCACGCGCTGCCCCTGATCGAAGCAGGCGAGGAAGGCGAGAGTGAATCCGGCCGATGCGCCGCTCACGACTGCGATCCGACGAGAGTCGACTGCACAGCCGTACGTGTCTTCGTAGTGGTGGGCAATGCGATCGATGAGGGCTGGCATGCCGCGAGCGTTCGTGTATCCGAGGCTCGTTCCACGATCGAGTGCAGCGATCGCTGCCCGCCGTGCTCCGTCGGGAGCTCCGGTGCCAGGTTGGCCGACTTCCAGATGGCAGATGTCTCGTCCTGAAACTTCGAGCGCGGACGCCTTCGCCGTCATGGCCATGGCGTGGAAGGACGGAACGCTGCGAGCACGAGCGGACCCCAACGGTGAACTCATGGCTGTGAAATCATGACTGGTAACTCATGATTGTGACTCACGATCGCTCGGGGAACACGAAGCAACGGTCCTCGAGTCGACCGAGTGCATACGACTGGTAGTCGATGCCGAAGTCCGAATAGAGATGTCGGCAGCGTTCACTCCACTCGAGTGCTTCGGGTGTGGACACCCGATGGACGATCTGCATCACACCGCCCTCGTAGACGCGGTACTCGGCCCAGGTTCCGGGAAAGTCCTTGAGACACCCGATCTCCACCGTTGGAACTCCACACGACATCGAACGCACGCGATGCCGATGTGTGTGGCCAGCGGTGTAGCCGATGATGTTGCGACGCCGAGCTACGACGTCGGACAACGCATCGCTCGAGTCGGGATGTAAGCCGAAGTAGTCGTCACTGCGTTTCCCGTCGACCCATTGTTGGTGGTGTCCCATCACGAGTACGGGCAGACCGGTTTCGGAAGCATGCTGATCGAGCCACTCGATTTGATGGCTTTCGAGAGCACCCGTCGTCTGAGTGGGGATCGTCGTGTCCATGAGAGCGACACATAGACCCGGCATTTCGATCCAGAGATCTTCTGCGTAGAGGTGCTGTCCGAGGTAGGCGTCATGGTTGCCGCGCACGACGCGCAGCCGGTCCGGGAATGCGCCGCGGTAGCAGTCTTCGAACGCTGCGAATTCTTCGTCGGTTCCCTTGGCAGTCAGATCGCCCTTGACGAGAACGAACAATGGATCGATCTCAGCGATTTCACGGCACGCCGCGCGATTCATGACCTCTGGATACGGAGGCTCGCCCGGAAGTGCCCGTTGGATCGGTCCCTGCGGATCGTCGTCGATCTTGCCGCACTCTTCTTCGCCGAAGTGGACATCGTTGACCGTCGCAAAACGGCACAGCAACTCTCCCGCCGGCCGGGGCAGAGTGACAGCCTCGACCCCGTCGAAGAAGTGCTCGGTTGCAGGTTCGAGGTTCTCGTAGCGGCGAACCTTGCGGTGGTCGTGGACGACGACCAAGTCGTCGGCGACGGTCGTGATCTCGATCGTCATGAACGCATCATGCCCGAGTCAGGAGCCGATTTACGGTCGCACGCGGCGTTGAATGTGCGGACGAGCCCACCACCTGCCGCTGAAGCGCCACGAGGTCGATCGGGCGGATCCCTGTTCCGCCTGAATCACAGCTCGCGGCCACAGCGCTTCCATGGCGGCAACGATGACGACAGCTTCCTCAGTCGAGGGTGCCGGTGAGATGGACGGACCAGTCGATGAATGGGTGTCGCTCATGGACGTCTCACAGCGGCATGTTGCCGTGCTTGCGGCGCGGCAGTTCCTCGCGCTTCGTGCGCAGCATCCGGAAACCGGCAATGACCTTCTGGCGAGTCTCGGCCGGATCGATCACGTCGTCGATGTAGCCGCGCTCTGCAGCTGCATACGGGTTCGCGTACTTCTCGGTGTACTCGTTGACGAGTTCGGCTCGACGGGCAACAGGATTCGCGGCTTGCTGCAATTCGCGGCGGTAGACGATCTCGACTGCGCCCTGTGGACCCATCACTGCGAGCTCGGCGGTCGGCCATGCATATGCGAGGTCCGAGCCGATGGACTTCGAATCCATGACGACATATGCACCGCCGTATGCCTTGCGGGTGATGATCTGGATGCGCGGCACCGTTGCCTCACAGTATGCGTAGAGCAACTTCGCGCCATGGCGGATGATGCCGCCGTATTCTTGGTCGACTCCGGGAAGGAATCCAGGAACGTCGACGAGAGTCAACAGTGG
>JBJTGN010000162.1:0-18596 GCA_046093905.1 Actinomycetota bacterium | reverse complement strand
TGCAGTACGACCCAAATTGTGAAGAGCCGTGTGGGCCGCTGCGGGGCCACGACGTGTTCGGAATCGAGCCGCACAAGTTGGTGGTGGCGAGCGGGGGAGTCGTCACCGACCTGAAGCGATCTTGACGTTTGACGCTTGAATTCCCCAAACCCTTCGGGTTGAATGAGGGCATGTCATCGGGAGCGCAGCATCGGATTGAACTGAGTGCTGTGCTCTGGGCTGCCCCTGAAGGTGGCTTTTCTGCGTTGAACCCGGAGACCGGAACAGTCTCAGAAGGTGAAACTGAGGCAGAAGCCCTTGCGAATCTGACCGAAGCGACTGAGCTCTATCTCGAAGAGTTCCCGCTGCCTTTGCGGCAGAAGCCAGTTGTGACGACTATTCGCGTCGCTGACGTTGCCTGAACTTCCCGTCGTCTCCGGTGCTGAGGTCATTCGTGCGCTCGAACGCATCGGTTATCGGGAAGTTCGCCAACGAGGTAGTCATGTGATGATGCGCAAGGGAGCCAACGCGTGTGTTGTTCCCTTGCATCGTGAAATGAAGCGAGGAACTCTTGCAGGAATTCTTCGCCAGGCTGGAATCGATACTGGGGAATTTCTCGACGCTCTTTAGGATTGAGTTGCCTAAACCACAGAAGGTGTGCCGTTCTTTGGTCACACGACGCATTTGCGGGTGTTCATTGACCCGGATCTACTGCAGTGCGACCCAGATCGTGAACAGTTGCGTGGGCCGCCGGTACGTGGAACGACGTGTTCTGGATCGAACCGCACACGCTGCGGCAAGCTAGCGGTGAACTGGTCACCGAACTGAATCATGTGTGATCCTCAACGTTCCGGTCGCGGAGTGCCGGGCAGAAGACGCCGCGGCCCAGAGCCTTCCAGTGACATCGCGTCGTCGGGGTTGACCAGTGCACATCTGTCGAATGAGAGACATCCGCAGCCGATGCACGTCCAGAGGTCGTCCCGGACTCTCTCCATGTTATCGATCTGGCGGGACAGGACTTGGTGCCAGCGCTTGGCAACCTTTGCCCAGTCGGGCTCCTTCGGCGTCCGTTTGAGCGGAAGCTCATCGAGTGCCTCCTTGATGAGGCCGAGTGGAATCCCGACGCGTTGAGATGCACGAATGAAGGCAAGCCTGCGCAGAACATCGCGATTGAAGCGACGTTGGTTGCCTGCGTTTCGCGCACTGAAGATGAGCCCCTCGCGCTCATAGAAGTGAAGAGCAGACACGGCAATCCCACTCCGTTCAGCGACCTGTCCGATCGGGAGTTGATCGGTCGATGCCAGGCGATTCGTCATCACTGGACAATAGTGCTTGACCTCAAGTGAGGTTGAGGTGGGATGCTGGAAACTTCGAACGACACAAGGAGCCTTGATGAACGCGTACATGGTGGTCTGCACCTTCAAAGAAGGAACGGAGATGAGTGACGTCTACGGCGTGATCGCCGAAGAGCAGTCGAAGGCGGCTGAGCTTCGCGCAGCAGGAAAGGTCGGCTCCTTCTACTTGGCAACTCTCTCGCGTGGAACGGTGTTCATCGAGACGTTCGCTTCTTCAGTGGAGGAGGCAACCACCACCGTGCAGTCGTTGCCGATGGCTGTGTGGTGGAACATCGACGTCTTCCCGCTGTCAGCACCAGGAAATCCGGGAGTGGCGTCATGAGCGCTTTCACTCCGGCCGAAATCGAATACCTCCGCTCTCAGCCGCTGATGCGTTTCGCTTCGGCTTCGTTGAATGGCCGTCCTGATGTTGCGCCCGTTGTCTTCGAAGTCGATGGCGATGACATTCTCACCGCTGGCTTCGACATCACCCACACGGTCCGCTACCGGAACATCCAGACGAACCCTCGGGTCTCGGTGGTCATTGACGATCTCGCGAGCATCAACCCGTGGTCGCCTCGGGGTGTCAAGATCTTCGGGTCGGCAGTCATCGAGGTGGTGGACGATTCGCGGCGGTTCGCATTTCGCCTGATGTCATCATCAGCTGGGCAATCAATGACACCACCCCGGGCATACCGAAAATGGAACGCCGAAAGGTAGGTCGCGGTACCGCTGGAAGAGTTGCACAAAGAGTCGTCAGCAGCAGGGCCACGATGTGTTCGGCACTGAGCCGCGCAAGTTGGCCGGGGACAGCGAGAGAGTCGTCATCGATCTGAAGCGCAACTGATTTCAGCCTTCAGAGTCGAAGAGATCTCGAAAGGGATCGTCAGTCAACGACTCCTGGTGAGTTTCTCGGTCAGTGCCCGCTTTGCGTCAGGCCATTCGCTAGCGAGTAATGAATATGCCGCAGTGTCTCTCACGCCATTGTTGCCCCCATCGGCGGAACGCTGGTGGTGGCGGAGCACACCCTCGAGCACAGCGCCGACTCGTTCGATGTTTGCCCGGGAGCGCGCGTTGCGGGCATCAGTCCGGAGGTTGACACGTTTGACACCGTAGACCTCGAATGCTTGGGTCAACATCAGCAATTTGGCCTCGGTGTTGACTGATGTCCGTTGAGCATGGTCTGCCAACCAGGTGGACCCGATCTCCAGCGCATCGGGAACTTCGGATGTGCTCGGGCTCAGGTTGCGGTTCGGCCAATACTCGACATTCATGTACCGGCTCGATCCGACAATCTCTCCTGAATCGAGTTTCCGTGTGGCAAATGGAAGTGCAGTTCCTAGTTCGTGCTGACGCAATGCAGCTTCGATGTATTCCTCGACATCGGAAGATCTCGGCTCGGGCACCCATGTGTATTGATAGGTATCGCGCGATCCGCTGCATGCAGCGAGCAAGCCGTTGAGATGTTCGAGGCTGAGCGGTTCGAGACGGACGGTCGCTCCCTCCAGTGTGACAAGAGGTAGAGGAGCGGGCATGCACAGCAATTTACAGTTCGTCGCAGTTCGACAAGTTCATCGGAGTTCCCGTGACCGCGGTGTGCGGGACGACGCTTGATCGACAGGGCGGCCATGTGCGACTGGCGTGTTTCATCGCTGATTCGGTGCTCGCCGAAGAGAGAGTTGTAAATCAGGAAGTGCATGCGCAGCAAGATTTGAACCCCGTCGCGATCGATTTGCCGTTCAGGCTCGAGTTTCGCATTTACAGTGTCTAAAAATCGCGACCATTGCGCTAGACCTTTCTCATGAGCGATCGCATTCGTCCGGCTCAGCAGACGGATCTGACACAGATTCGAAAGACATTCATTCGGTCGTTCTGGGAAGACCCTGTTGTGCGCTGGCTATTTCCTGATGACGAGGACTTTCGTGATGGCTCGATGATGATCGACTTCTTTCGTCGACTCATCGCCCATGGCTGTAGTTCGGTGACTCCCGATGTAGTCGCATTTGCGTTGTGGATCCCGCCGGGTCGACCCGATGTTGAGTTCGAAACCATCCAAACAGATCCGCCCAGTGACGAACTGATCGGGAAGTTCATCGCATTGGGTGAGGCAATTGCCGTGCACACTCCAGCTGAGGATCATTGGTATTTGCAAACTGTAGGAACTCATCCGGATTGGCAGCGAAGGGGATACGGCTCTCTATTGATTGAAGAGGGGATCGCCAGAGCTCGACGGGACGGGCTCGGTGTGTATCTCGAAACCGAGACCATCGAGAATGTTGCCTACTACCAGCACCTTGGCTTCGAAATTCGCAGTGAATGGGATGTGGATGCTGGTGGCCCGCATATGTGGGGTATGTGGTACCCACGTTGGTAGCGGTCAATTACTTGGTCTCTGCAAGGCGGGCCTTGACGATCCGGCGCAGGAGACCTGCATTCACCTTCCAGCCGATCGGGACTTTGAAGGTGTGCTTGCTGACTCCCAATTCGCGCAGTTCATCGGAGAACTCATCGATGACGTCTTTGCTGAACGGATTGATCGTCAGATGGTTCTTGGATGCAGAGAGTCCGAGGACGTAACCACTCGGAGCCTTGAGGATCGGTTGGTTCCAGGCAATGACCAATTCGAGTTTGGGATTGGTCTTCATGATGGTTGCGAAGATCTCACGCGCAGTGACCGCAGCGGCGACGTCGATCGAGGAGAAATACTCGGCTGAGCTCGAGTACCGCTTCGACGTCGTTGATCCGCGAACGGACATGACAACGGCATTGGCATGAACTTTGCTGAAGCCGAACCCATCTTGGAGAAGAGCCAACTGCTCGGCGTACTTTGCGTCACCGAGATCACGTACCTTCTTGATCCAATGGGATACGGGCTTGCCGTACTTCTTCTCGATAGCAGGGAAGAACTTGGATCGTTCGCCGGATGAATCGGCCATGAGTTCGTCCTCAGAATCTGCTGGGACGAAGAACGTGGGCTGGCGTGATCCATGCGACTGTCGCGTACGTGTCGAAATAGTTCGTGTTCAACATCTCCATGATTGCTTCGGCAACCTTGTCTGTGACCACGGTTTCGAGGCGGATACTGGGGCCATTGAGGTCGAGTGAATGTTTGCCAGTGACGCCTTCGCCGCGAACCGAACTCACCGAGTAACCCTTCGCTCCACATTTCTTGATGTCGTCGATCAACTTCTGCTCGACGACGGACTCACTGATGATCGTGACCAACTGGCGTATGTGAGTGTTCATGGGACTCCCTCAGCTGAGCGCTTCTGCCAATGCGATGTAGTACGGGATACCGAGTGTCAGATTGAACGGGAACGTCACACCCAATGACGTCGTCACGTAGAGACCCGGACTCGCCTTCGGCAGGGCAATTCGTACGGCAGCGGGAGCAGCGATGTAGGACGCGCTACCAGCCAAAGTGGCGAGGATGGCGATGCCCCCTGTCGACAGATCGGCAGCTTTGCCGAGAAGTGCGCCGAGGAAACCGTTGATGAGCGGAATGACAATTCCGAGAAGGACCACTCTGAGACCTGCAGACTTGATGTCGCGCAGTCGTTCTGCCGCGATCACTCCCATTTCGATCAGGAACAACGTGAGCACTCCTGCGAAGAGACCGACGAATACGGGGTCGGTGGGGGAGAGCCTCTCTTTGCCCACGATGGCGCCGATGGCCAGTCCGGTGACGAGAAGGGCGATGCTTCGCCCGCGTACGACTTCTGCCAGGGCTTCCTTCCACGACGACGAACCGGCAGAACTGCGTGAGAGAAGGAGAGCCACGATGATCCCGACTATTTCGAGGATCGCAAGTAGCGCTGTCATGAATCCCTCGTAGGCAATGTCCCGAGTGTCGAGTGTCGACAGCACGACCGTGAAAGTCACGGCCGAGACCGATCCGTAATGAGCCGCAAGAGCGGAGGAGTTGATCACGTCAAGTTTGCCGAGCAGACGAAACAAGAAGAACGCAATGATGGGTGTGAGGATTCCGAGGAGGATGGCAGCGAGGAGTGGCTTCCAAAACTCTGATGGTTCGACATCGGAAAGCGCTGTCCCGCCTTTCAACCCGATTGCCAACAAGAGGAAGGTGGACAAGATCGGGTAGAGAGACTCGGGTAAGCGGACTTCGAATCGCGTCAGCGTTGCAACGATGGCCACGAGGAAGGCGACGACCGGAGCGGTCAGAAGATTGTCGGCGAGAGATGCAGCGATCATGGACGATAGGGACGATACACGCCTCGTCGAACCGGGGTTCTTCACCTCGAACGTCCTTGGCTTCCCGTGGGTAAATCGGACCGTTTCAACTCACCTTGCCGCATACTCTGTCGGGGTGAGCTTCGATGAAGCGTCGATGAAGTCCCTGCAAGGTCAGGTTCTCGCGATCTGTGCCGGACGAGCGGCACAGTTGTCGATGGGTTCACGCGTCATTGGTTCAGCATTCGTGAAGACCGAGCTGCCCGGCGCCGTACACGTGTCGACATTGGGAATCGATTCCGACGAGCACGTGTACGAAGATCACGGTGGTCCCGATATGGCGCTCCTCGTCTACCCGATCGAGCACTACGAGTACTGGCGCTCGCTCGGCATCGACCTTCCCGAATACGGAGCGATGGCCGAGAATCTGACGGTTCGCGGCCTCGTTGAAACCGATGTGATGATCGGCGATCGGTTTCGCATCGGAACAGTGGTGGCCGAGGTGTCTCAGCCACGCAGTCCGTGCTACAAGATCGCCGCCCGTTTTGGTCGCAAGGACCTCCCAGTGCTGGTTCAGGACACAGGTTTCACTGGGTACCTGATGCGGGTTCTGGAGCCTGGAACCATCTCGGCGGGAGACACCATGGAACTGATCAGTCGGACTGGGTTCAACATTTCCGTTGCCGAGGCCGGTCGGGTCGTCAACGTCGATCGCAACGACCGTGAGGCGATTCGTCGCGTTCTCGATGAAGGAGCCCTCGGGGCATCGGTGCGCCGGAAGTTGGAAGCCCGTCTGTCTGCCCCGAACGTGGGAATCGACTCCGATCGCTTGTTCCTTTGAAATCATCACGGTCTTGTGCAAGGCGGGGTTCCGATCAGAATCGACAGGCGCGCGTTCGGATATCGAGGCGCTATCAGACCGGCAAATGAAGCGGTTCGAGTAGGTGCCGAGAGTCGTGCTGGTGGCAAACTTGGGCCATGAGCGCCATGACGACCGAAGCCGAACTTTCACCCGAAGAAGCCGAAGCCTTCCGAGCCCGAGTCCGGGCATTTCTCGAGGAGCACGCCACTGGAGCCGAACGTGGTAGCTCTGATTCTGTTGGAGTCGGACAGACGTTCCAGCAGAAGTTGACCGAGGCTGGTCTTGCTGGACTCGTGTACCCGAAGGAGTACGGCGGAGCGGGGCTGACACGCGCTCACGATCGCATCTACCGCGAGGAGTACTCGAAATACCCCGACATGACCTTCGAGTTGACGATCAGCCATGGCATGTGTTTGCCCGTCCTGAATCAGTTCGGCACAGAGGAGCAGAAGAAGCAGTTCATGCCCGACAACATCTCGGCACGCACGATGTGGTGTCAGATGTTCTCAGAGCCGGGTGCTGGCTCCGATGTGGCGAGCCTCCAGACAAAGGCCGAACTCGATGGTGATGAATGGGTGATCAACGGTCAGAAGGTCTGGACGACGCTGGCCCATGTCAGTCACTACGGCGTGATCATCGCCCGAACGAATCCGGATGTGCCCAAGCATGCGGGTATCTCGATGTTCATCATCGACATGAAGGCACCCGGCGTGGAGATTCGCCCGATTCACCAGATCGACGGCGGCAACCACTTCAATGAGATCTTCTTGACCGATGTACGCATTCCAAAGTCGTGGTTGCTCGGCGAGCTGAACAATGGCTGGAATCAGGCAACTGCCATGCTCATGTTCGAGCGAGTTGCAATCGGTACGGGATCCTCTAGTGGAGTCACGCACACGCTTGCCGACCGACTCATCGATGTCGCAAAGAACAACGGGAAACTCGCAGACCCGGTCGTCAGGCAAGAACTCATGAAGCTCTACAGCGAAGAGACCACGAAGTCGCTTGTGGCGATGCGTACCCGCGCAGAGTTGAAGGCAGGGAAGGTCCCAGGACCCGGTGGGTCTCTTGGCAAGTTGCATGGTGCGAAGATCGCGAAGTTCAGCCGAACATTGATCAACCGTCTCGTTGGTCCTGACACCGATGCCTGGGAAGGCAGCGGGCGAGGTGAGAACTGGGGTCGGTACATCCTTTCGAGTTTCCAGTCGAGCATCGCTGGTGGAACCGACGAAATCCAGAAGAACATCATCGGTGACCGCGTCCTCGGCCTGCCTCGTGAGCCAATGGTCGACAAAGACATGCCATTCCGCGATCTCAAAGTGGGCACGCAGCGCTGAGAGGCATGACCTTCATGCAGGTCGCTCAACTCTGGAAGTATCCCGTCAAGTCGATGGTCGGCTTGCAAGTCGAGTCATGTTCGATCGACCTCCAGGGAATCAAAGGGGATCGTCTCTGGGCGGTGCGGGATCTCGATAATGGCGGAATCCGCGGTGCCAAGAAGTTCGGTGAGTTGATGCAGCTTGCGGCACGATTCGTCGACGACCTCAATGTGGAGATCTGCTCTCCCGACGGACGTGCCGTGCGATCGGATGATCCGAACGTGCACCAGTTCGTGAGCTCGTTCGTTGGTGTACCGGTGCGTCTCGAGGGTCTGAGGCCGGCCTCCGACCTCGATCACTTTCGACGAGGTCGCCCTGGTTCCGATGACGTCGTGGAGGAGCTACGCGCCGTGTTCGGTCGTGACGCCGACGAACCACTCCCGGATTTCAGTGTGTTCCCGCCCGAGGTGATCGAGTTCGAGTCCCCTCCGGGCACCTACTACGACTGCTGGCCGCTGATGATCATGTCGACATCGGCATTGAGCACCCTTCGTAATGCTCTCCCGGATTCGGTGATCGATGAACGAAGGTTTCGTCCGAGCCTTGTGATTGACACGGGAGACGTACCGGGTCATCCGGAGTTTTCGTGGAAGGGTCGCAGAGCAACCTTGGGCAACTGTGAGGTCGAGTTCTTGTCACCTTGCCCGCGCTGCGTGATGGTGACGCGTGCGGTGTCGGCGGATATCCCAGTTGATCGTGCGATCTTGCGTCACATCGTTCGAGATCTCGATCAGAACCTCGGCGTCTATGCCCGTGTCACGAAACCCGGAACCGTGAGTGTCGGTGACGCGATGACGTTCATCTCTTGAAGCAACGGCGCTGTCGGGCAGCGTCGCAGTCAACTTCGGAAGGACACTGGGCCATGACGAGCGAAGGCCAGGATGAGGGTCGTACGACTCGACTTCGTCGAGGGGAACCCACCTCACTTCATCGGATTCGTAGTTGGCCTCGTAGGCCCCGACATCTCCAGTCACATGTGCAATGACAGTGTCGTACCGCCAGTTTCCATGATCGTCGGAATACAAGTCCTTGACGTCGAGAAACCGCGGGTCGATACCGGCCTCCTCGTAAGCCTCACGTACTGCGGCCTCGATCGAGTCTTCGTGGGAGTCGAGTGCTCCACCTGGGATTGCCCAGGTTCCTCCGCCGTGCGTCCACGCGGCACGCAACTGCAGAAGCACGTGAGGATTCGGACCGAGATCGAATCGGACCATCAACAGTCCGGCAGCACCGAAAAGTCCCCAGTGGCGAAAACCGCACTGGCAGAAGACCCAGCCGTCTCCGTCGCGAAAACCCATGACGAGATGTTGCCATGAATGGAGTTGTTGTCATGAATTGGTTGGGAAACGCGGGAATCGGTCGGGCGCCGCTGGAATCAGGACGAGTGTGCGGGCTGCGGGTGATCGAGACGGGGAAGTGCAGCAGTCCATCGTCGAGGTCCAGCGAGGATGAGCCCAGTGACAACGAGCCCAACCATGACGATGGCGGTCACGAAGAATGCAGTCGCTCGACCGTGGGCGTCGTACGTCCATCCGGCGAGTGATGCTGAGATGCCGCCCATCAGTGTTTGCAGGCCACCGAGTAGACCTTGTGCTCCCGCTTGACGTTCAGCAGGAGCAGCGATTCCGACGGCGATACCGGCACTGGTGACGGACAAGCCGTCGCTGATCGTGTGCAGGAGAAAGACGCCGAGCATCAATGAGGGACCGGGAAGAATTCCGTACAACGACATGAACACGGCGCCGAAGAACATGCCGATTGCGCCCACTTTGTAAGGTCCGACACGCTGTGCCAACCGTCCTCCAAGTGGTCCGAGGAGAATCATCGGGAGGACGAACAAACTCACTCCGGCGTTCGCCATCCATGTGGGCGCATCGAAATCGTCCATCATGACTGCCCAAAGAGAATCGAAAGTTCCGATCATCAGGAAAAGAGCAAGACCGATGAGAACTGCACCAGCAAGTGGTGGGATCTTGAGCAGGTCGAATGCGAAGCGCTCGCTCGGGCGAGCCTCGTGTGCAGTCTCCGGTACCGAAACACGACTCAACACGGCAGCCACAGCAACGACCGCCGTAGCGATCAGGAGAAATGGAGCCTCGATTCCGAGCGGTCCGACAGTGAGGGCTGAGATCATTGGACCAATTGCAAACCCGGCTACGTCGACACTCAGTAGTCGACCCATGTTGTTTCCCAAGTTTTCTGGATCTGACACGATCACGATTCGTCGAAGTGCTGGAAGTGCCATGCCCGCCCCGACACCCATCACGATTCTGCTGATGATGAGGACTGGCAATGTCGAGCCGAATCCCATTCCCAGACACCCGAGAACGGTGAGTAAGAACCCGAGCACAAGCAATTGCTTGGCACGGCCCCGATCGGCGAGGGGGGCGATGATGACCTGGCTGAAGAATGACGCGAAGAATCCAACGGCTACGACCAACCCGAGCGCTGATTCGGCGATCCCGTATTCGTTGCGGTAATCGTCCAACATCGTGAACATGACGCCATAACTTGTGGCAAGAATTGCGGTGGCAACTTGCAATGTGAGAATCAGTCGCTTCACCGGCACTCTTCGAATGTACTCGTGATGACCTGAGATCACGAGTTGCCCAAATCGTGAGCTACCCAGGTCGTGAGTTCACGGGATTGTGAAAGTATCGTTTGGTCATGTCGATCGAATGCCAGCCATTGACGGGTGTCCTGGGTGCTGAAGTGCGAGGCGTCGATCTTGCGCGGCTGTCCGATCTCGAGTTGTCGCATCTTCGTGAAGCAATGTGTCGCTATGAAGTTCTCGTCCTTCGTGATCAGAGTTTGGACCCTGCCGGCCAATCAGCGTTTTCGCGTCGACTCGGTGAACCCGGAGAGGTTCCATTCGTCGCAACGATGCATGATCAACCTGATGTGATTCGAGTCGTCAAGGAAGCCGATGAGGGTTCAGCGTTCAACTTCGGGGGAGCCTGGCATTCCGACTTTTCGTTCCAATCCAACCCCCCGGCGTTCACAGTTCTTCGTGCCGTGGACATTCCGCCCTATGGCGGCGACACCGTCTTTGCGTCGATGACAGCTGCGTGGGCGGCTCTTCCCGAGTCGATGCAGCAGAGCCTGCTCGACGTACGTGCAGTCCATACGGCACGTGATGCATATTCACGTCGGCTGCAGCCCGTTCACAGCGGCATGCGCAACATGGTCATCACGTGCGACGACACAGCTCTCGAAACTCAGATTCACCCACTCGTCACCCGTCACCCGGAGACGAACAAGGAGGTCCTCTTCTTCAATCGTGCATATGTCCGCGATATCGAAGGTCTGTCGGAGGATGAAGCCCGAGGGTTGATCGACTTTCTCCACACTCACACGACGGATGTGAGGTTCACCTACCGACATCGATGGCTCCCGGGTGACATCGTGATCTGGGACAACCGTTCGACACAGCACTACGCCTTGAACGACTATTCCGGGTTTCGGCGAGAGCTTCATCGCACGACGGTGGCTGGTTCATCACCGTGTGCCGCCTCAGCTTGACATGAATGTCGAGCCAACCGGCTGGTGTTCGTGGGCGAACTCGTCGCCGCAGATGCGCGCTTACCACGATGAAGAGTGGGGGATGCCCACAGCGGATGATCGCCACCTCTTCGAAAAGGTCTGTCTCGAGGCATTCCAGTGTGGATTGTCATGGTCCACGGTTCTTGCCCGCCGTGAGAGATTGCGAGAAGTCTTCGCAAACTTCGCCATCGATGAGCTCAGTTCGTTGACGAACTTCGACATCGATCGACTTGTCACAGACCCGACGATCATCCGACATCGCAAGAAGATCGAGGCAGTTCTGACGAACGCTCGTGCCTGTCGGCTTCTCATCGACCAGGAGGAGTCCCTCGGTCGGTATCTGTGGTCGTTTGCTCCGAACACTTCGATTGTCTCTCAGAACGGTTTGCTCCAATCCACGTCGGCGGAATCGATCGAGCTCTCGAAGGATCTGAAACTTCGGGGCTGGACGTTCGTCGGTCCGACAACGATGTACGCACTGATGCAATCCGTTGGGATGGTCAACGACCATGATCACGCTTGCCCTAGCAGACAGAGAGTGGAACACGCCCGGGCGGCCTTCGCCCAATCGCATCGGGCAGGGAATTGACGAAAAGTGTCCACACGAAACGGCCCGATCTGAGAAACTGAGCAGCGGACGTTGGACGACGAGAGGTGAAACGTGAGTGATCTGACGGATACGAGGACATCTTGGCTCAGTCCGGATCTACTTGCCGAAGTTCGATCGAACGTGCCTCTTGTCTACGTCGACGCAATACCTGTTCGAGTCGATCCTCATGGTCGGGTGACACAAGTCGGACTTCTGCTGCGAGTAGCTGCCGATGGCTCATTGAGCAGAATGCTCGTTTCCGGACGGGTGCTGTATGGCGAGCGTGTACGAGACGCTCTGATCCGACACTTGGAGAAAGACCTCGGTCCAATGGCATTGCCGCGGCTTCCTGCGAACCCAGCGCCGTTCACAATTGCCGAGTATTTCCCCGATCCTGAAGTGAGCGGATTCTTCGACCCTCGTCATCATGCCGTGAGTCTGGCGTATGTCGTGCCGGTGGACGGCGAATGCACGCCGACGCAACAGGCTCTCGATCTCGCGTGGTTCTCTCCGGAAGAAGCCGCCAGTCCCTCGATCACATCGGATATGACCGGAGGTCAGGACCGACTGCTGCGGCTTGCACTCGCCCACGTCGGTGAATTGCCCTGACGGTTCGTCAGTCTCGGTAGCGGCGTTTGCGCACGTGTCGACCGTGCGCACGTGACCTGTTCATTGCGTGAATCGACGTCGATTCGTCGATCGGGATCGTGATTCCGTCCTTGTCGATGTCTTCTGGTTCACCTGGGGCTTCCCAGATCACCGCACCTTCTTCTTTCGGTTTTCGACCGAGAAGTTTGTCGAGACCGAGCATGCTGCTGGCCACGATTGCTCCCATCGCCCCGTACTTGCGTTGAGCGCGCCGCACGAACTCGGCGTCAGAAGAACGAGCAGGATCCATCGGCTCGCTGGGTCGATCTCGATCTGAAGTACTCACGCCTCTCGAACGGTATGCGGGTCGAGCGTCCTCTGCACGATTGTGCCCCTGATTCGTCTGCTCATGTCGTTGCAATCGACTCGAGAACATCGAGTTTGGATGCCCGTCGAGCGGGGAAAATCGCGGCGAGAACGCCGACGATGATCGATGCAATCAAGATGTTCACAATCGTCCCGACGGGGATCTGCGTCGACGTGATGAAGGAGTCGGGCAGGGCCCATGCAACGGACAGACCGAGTGGGACACCGACGAGAATGCCGAGCGTTGCGCCGAACACCGAGACGATGATCGCCTCCCAACGGATCGAGCGCTTGAGGGCCTTGCGACTCATTCCAACTGCACGAAGAAGGCCGAATTCTCGGGTGCGCTCGAAAACCGACAGAGCCATGGTGTTCGCAATTCCGAGAACCGCGATGAAGATGGCAAAGATCAACAGTCCGTAGACGATGGACAGAAGTTGATTGATCTGGTCTTCCTGAGCCTGTTGGAATTCGGCTTGATTCTGAACCTCGGCGCTGGGGTAGTCGACAGCGACTTCCTCGACTGCTGCTCGAGCATCTTCAATGGAGACCCCTTCGGCAATTTTCGCGCCGATGAAGAAGTCCGTCGGTGGTGCATTCGACACCGCGCTGAGCGTCTCCAGACTCACGAGCCAGTTCCCGGCGATCGAAGAGTCGTCGTAGATTCCGCCGATGGTCAGAGTCGATCGCGTCCCGTTCTGCCATGTCACCTCGATGGTGTCTCCCAAACCGACTGCGAGATCACGCGCCGGATCGGAATGAATGAGGATCGCACCGTCACTGATGCTTTCAACGGTTCCCTCGCGGAGGTCGATGTCGACGAGTTGTCCGAAAGCCTCACCGCGAACTGCTCCGATCTGCTTGGTCGAGCCGTTCACTTGAGCGTTCGTCGCACGGAACGGGCTGACGGCGGTCAATTCAGGAACGTCGGCAAGAGCCTCGGCGAATGCCGGAGGCAGACCTTGGAATCCGCTGCTGCTCACGAAGAAGTCGGCAGTCACCGAGGTACTCAGTTGATCCGTGAAGGACTTCTTCACCGATTCGGCAACGACTGAAACGGTACTGACGAGAGCAAGTCCGACCATCAGGGCGGAAGCGGTCGAGGCTGTCCGCCTCGGAGTTCTCTGAGCATTTCGGCTTGCCAGTCGCCCCGGCACCGTACGCGTCATCGGTCGGAACGGCAGAGGCAGAACGTTGCTGATGGCTCTGCTGATCGGAGCCGCCACGGTCGTCGAGAGACTGGCAATTCCGAGGAACAGGAGAATTGCTCCGAGTCCCGAACTCGAAAGAGTCCCAGCGGCTCCGCCTGGCTGGACGAAGAGACCGACCGCAAGCAACGTGAGACCTGAGGCGAGAGTCGAAGTTCCGACGATGAGTCGCTTGTTTCGTTGCAGGGCAGAGAATCCGAGTTCAGGGCGCAGTGCAGCAACTGGCGGAATGCGCCCTGCGCGGAAGGCGGGAACAGCTGCAGCTGCGATGGTGACACCAAGACCGATGAAGAGCGAGACGAGGAATGTTCGCAACGAAATGGCAAGATTCGCAGAAGGGAAAGCGGCTCCCGATGCATTGAAGACTGCGGTGATCGCTGATGCAACACCAAGGCCTGCAAGAAGACCGAGTGCCGTCGCAAGGATGCCGATGACAAGCGCTTCGCCGATGATCATCGAGCGAATCTGGCGGGTACTGGCACCGACGGCTCTCAGGAGAGCTAACTCTCGCATTCGCTGACTGACGATGATCGCAAACGTGTTGAAGATCAGGAATGCGCTGACGAACAGTGACACCGCAGCGAAGCCGAGAAGGACATTTCCGAAAATGTCGATGATGTCGTTGATCGCGCCGGCAGTCTCTTCAGCGGACTGCTCTCCGGGGATCACCTCAAAGGCGGCAGGGAGCAAAGCTGAGACCTCGTCGCTGACGTCATTCACGTCAGCGCCGTCCTCGAGTCCGATGTACAGAGAATCAGCGAAGCCAATCGCGCCGAGGAAGGTGTCGGCAGTCTCGGGATCGAATGCTGAAACGCTCGCTCCTCCACCGCCTGAGGTGCTCTTCGTTCCGGTCAGGCCGACGAGCGAGAATTCGCCCTTGCCGGTGGGGCCGACGATGGTGACGCGATCTCCGATTTCATACCCGGCTCGTCGAGCCGACGACTTGTCGATGGTCACTTCGTCGGGACCTTGAGCGATGACTCCTTCGAGGAGAATTCGTCCATCGAGCCCGTCGGGACCAACCCATGCGATGCCGAACGATGGTCCCGACGAGCGAAGCGGGTCGCCATCGGAATCGATGATCGTTGCTTCGCGCAAAATGTTGGCTTCGACGGTTCGAACACCAGGGATGTTCGCGAGTTCGGCCATGAGAGAAGTCGGAACTGGGTCGCGAGTAGCTCGAGCCGCATCGCCGAATGCGATGGTGGCACGAATCTCGAGATCGATTTCTCCTCGCAGTTCATCGAAGAGACCGTTGATCGAAGATTTGACTCCATCGGTGAGAACGAACGCGCCGGAGACGAACGCAACTCCTGACACAACGGCGAGAACTGTGAGAAGAATCCTGAACTTGCGAGCGAGCACACCTCGGAGAGTGAGGCGCGGGACGGGAGTGACCATGTCGAAATCTCCGAGTCAGTTGCCGAGGCGCTTCATGCGGTCGAGAACGCGCTCTGCCGTCGGTTCATCCATCTGGTCCACGATCTTGCCGTCGGCGAGGAACACCACCCTGTCGGCATAGGCGGCGGCAACAGGATCATGAGTGACCATCACAATTGTCTGTCCGAGGTCAGTGACGGCGGTTCGCATGAATCGAAGAATTTCGGCGCCCGTACGACTGTCGAGGTTGCCCGTCGGCTCATCGGCAAAAATGATGTCGGGTCGACTAGCGAGAGCACGTGCCACGGCGACGCGCTGTTGCTGTCCGCCAGAGAGCTCGCTTGGGCGATGGTCGAGTCGATTGCGCAGACCCATGGCATCGATCACGGTGTCGAGCCAGACCTTGTCGTACTCGATACTTCCAAGATCCATCGGAAGGGTGATGTTCTCGAGAGCAGTCAGCGTCGGAATCAAGTTGTATGCCTGGAAGATGAAGCCGATCTTCTCGCGTCGAAGTTTGGTGAGTTCCTTGTCATCGAGACCGGCGAGCGAGACGTCGCCAATGGTCACGGATCCAGATGTCAGTGAATCCAGCCCGGCGAGGCAGTGCATGAGCGTGCTCTTGCCCGAGCCA
The DNA here is from genome assembly GCA_046093905.1 of Actinomycetota bacterium. GTDB lineage: Bacteria > Actinomycetota > Acidimicrobiia > Acidimicrobiales > Ilumatobacteraceae > Casp-actino8. The sequence continues at coordinate 2,543 of JBJTGN010000162.1, read as the reverse complement.
GAGGGTCCCATGATTGCCGTGAACTGACCAGGCGCGAATTCGACTGTCACCCCGTCGAGTGCCCTGACCTCGCTGTCTTCTTTACCGTAGATCTTGTAGACGTCGACAGCTCCAGCTGCGGTCGTCGATGGGCCGGAGTGCGGAGGCTTCTCGGTTGTCGGCATGAGACCAGTCTGCCGTATGTCAGGAGCGATTCTTCGTCGGGATCATCGACCCGGTTGGGGAAGCACTCGAAGGTAGGGCTTCACCGTTTTCCACCCTTGAGGAAACAGTTGCTTGGCTTCCTCATCGGAGACGGCGGCGCCGATGATCACGTCTTGACCGTCTTTCCAGTTCGCAGGTGTGGCCACTTTGTGAGCCGCTGTCAATTGCAGCGAGTCGATGACCCGGAGAATTTCGTCGAAGTTGCGACCTGTGGAAGCGGGATAGGTGATCGTCAACTTGACCTTCTTGTCCGGTCCGATCACGAAGACGCTGCGAACGGTCAATGTGTCGTTCGCGTTCGGGTGAATCATGTCGTAGAGGTCACTGACAGTTCGGTCCGGATCGCCGATCATTGGGAAGTTCACCGGAGTTCCTTGAGTCTCGGCGATGTCGCCTTCCCAGCGCACGTGGCTTTCGACGGGGTCGACGGACAGGCCGATGACCTTCACATTTCGCTTGTCGAATTCGGGCTTGATGCGAGCGACGTAACCCAATTCGGTTGTGCACACGGGGGTGAAGTCTTTGGGGTGGCTGAACAGAACTCCCCACGAGTCTCCGAGCCATTCGTGGAAATGGATCGTTCCTTGGGTTGTTTCGGCTGTGAAGTCGGGGGCGATGTCTCCGAGTCGGACGGTCATGGCTACTCCTTGGTGGATGAACATGAAAACGGTTCGTCTCGTAGGGCGAAACCGATGTCCAGGACGCTACCAGTCAAACCCGACAAAACAAGTCGGCTTTAAAGAATTCGGAGATGAGGGGTCCCTTGCGTCGGTCTCGGGTCGTGACTGGGACACGTGGGAGGGCAGGGCATACGTTGAGGACATGTCGGTTCCCGTTGGTCCGGACTCGATCGAACAGCATGTTCTCGGGCGACCTTTCGCCTACGTGATCTCGATGTCGACGACTGGTGCTCATGTCGTCGCTGTCCAAGTCGAACTATGGGAAGGGCATCTCGACTGCTCGCGGGTGGGTCACTCGACTCGCCGAAATGTCGTCGACAATCCAACTGTCACCGTCGTGTTCCCGCCTGCTCGAGACTATGGCGATGACGAGTACGGGAGTTATTCGCTCCTCGTCGACGGCAATGCGGCATTCCGAGATGATCGCTTCGTCGTCGAGATCCGCAGCGCAGTCCTTCATCGCCCTGCTTGATCCGCGCCGATCAATCGGGTGGGGTTGCTGACTATGAGTGAGCACTCGAGCGATGTTCGGAGATGACTTCGTCGAGGCGTCGCATCGACGTTTCAGTGATGGGATCAGCGACGATGATCACCTCGTCGGCGCCGGCCTCGGACATTTCGAGCAGAACTGCACCGAGATCGGCGAGAGTGACTGCGCGCCCACCATCTGGATCTGGACGTTCGCTGCTCGATTCATCGACACGAACGAGGAGGCACGCACTGCGCCGAACCTCGGAGGGATTGCGACCGGACTCGGCGATCAGGGACGACACATGTTCGTTGAGTCGAGAAAAGCCATCCGCATCGTTGCCGAACCAGTCGAACCACGTGTTCCACGAATTCGCGATCGACAGCGACGATCTCAGCACTCGATCGCCGTTTGAGCCAATCATGATTGGAATGGAGTGAACGGGCTGTGGCAGGAGCACGGCATCGTCGATCGAGTGGAACTCTCCCTCGTAGGAACAACGCTCACCCGAGACCAGCTTGCTGATGATCGACAGTGACTCCTCGAAGCGGCTTGCTCGGCGATCGAAGGGAATGTCGAAGGCATCGAATTCCGGCTTGTTCCAGCCGGCACCGAGTCCGAGGACGAATCGCCCATTGCTGATGTTCGAGATCGTGGCTGCCATTTTGGCGATGACCGCCGGGGGGTGAAAGCCGACGCAGGCAACGAGAGGTCCAAGGGCGATGCGATCGGTGGCAGCTGCAAGAGCGGAGAGGAGAGTCCATGCTTCCTGTGGACCGCGCTCAGGTCTGCCATCTCCTCGATACAGCAGATGGTCGCCGATCCAGATCGAATCGAACTGCGACCGATCGGCGAACCGGGCCATCGAGAGGTATTCGGGCCAATTGAGGACTCGTTCGACTTCGGGAAGTTGGATGCCGATCGAAAGCTTGTGATTCTGTCCAGCGTTCATGACGTGCCTCTCATTCGGAATCCGAGACCGGGGAGCCTATGAGCGTTCGCTGATCCCGGTGGTTCCTGTGATTGCCGATTCCCAATGCTGTGTCGAGTCTTGGTGGCGTCGCTGCGCGGTCTACTTTTGGGTCATGCCAGACCCGAACGAATCCGCCGACATTCGCAGCGACCCGACGACCATCGATGCAGCGTGGATGAACACTGTGCTGAGAGGCTCCGACGTTGCTGGTTCTGCG
>JBJTGN010000161.1:0-7855 GCA_046093905.1 Actinomycetota bacterium | reverse complement strand
GTACTGGTCACGGGGTCCACCTTTTTGATGGTCGAAGTCATCACGAATCGAGGCTTCTCGACCTAACGACATCGTGTAGCTGTCGATGGTTCCACCTTGAGGTGCTTGTACATGCCCTCCGGACCCGAAGAGGATCCAATGGACGAAGACGGCCGGTACTGAGGAATATCGCTCCAATGCGACAGGCAGTGTCACGGCTTCGGGGCTGAAAAGAAATTCATCGAGGTCGATGAAGGCGATCCAGCGACAGCGAGCAGCACCGTGGCGAAGGCAGTGGTTGTAGATCACCTTCTGTTTGCGACCCTTCGATGGCCGCAAGGTCACCCGTCCGTTGTCGATCCATGGTTGCAACACCGTCATGAACTCATCGGAGCTGCGGTCGTCGTAGAGAAAGAAATGTTCCGCACCCATCAGGCTGTGAAACTCGAGCCACTCTTCGAGATGGCGCGACTCGTTCTTGAACACTGCGCACACGCCGAGCGTCCACCTCTGCTGTGTGGTGAACCTGCGCCAGATCAGGTGCGCCGTGAGAACCAATCGCTTGAGACCGCTCAACATCCGCCGATGAAGCGGCTTGCTCTGTGCAGCTTCAGGCATCGATCAGCCATTTCAACAATGGCCGCAGTCGGCCGAAACGCCAGGCGTAGTACAGAACGGCATGACGGGCGGGCAGATATCGCTTCGCCTCGACATCAGGAAGAACTTCTCGAAGGTGGCTGACTGCTCGCCAGTCTCGTTTCACGGTTCCCACCACAACGCGGCCGTGTGGATTCGAGGCTGGCTGGTTGACGAGTTCCCTGAGGCGCTCTTGAAGGAGAGGATGGCGATAGAGCGAATCGACTCCGGACATCCCGAATGAGCGGGCACCGAGCTCGAATGCGGCAACTGCGGAGACGAGACCTCCAGCACTGGCTCCAATCGTGCACAAGTTGTGGCGGAGGTCTTTGGGGATCAAGTCATGGATTGCCTGTGGCAGTGACGCCACATCGTCACTGAGAGACGGAACTCCGTGGGCATAGTGCCGCCGGGAGGGGTCGTTGACGAGAACAATTGCCTGGACGGATTCGGGAACGTTGGCAAGGATGCAGCTGATCGGCAGGTTCAGTCGCGATGACAATGCGGCAAAACCGATAACAGTAGTTCCTGCAGTGGATGCGTTGTCCGAGCGATAGAGAGTCACCGACTCGTGCAAGACACTTCTCGACCAGGCCGTGTCAACGTACGAGTTCGACCCCTTCAGGAACTCTTGTCCTGGCTGCCGCCAACGCCTCAGGGGTGACTTCTCGTCGAATCGGCGTGGATTGGACAGTTCGACTTCTCGCACGACAGCGTCGATCTCATGACCGCACAGGTGAGTCAAGGCCAGTTGTTGGAACGAATCGCTGCTGAGATCATCTCTTGCGTCGACGATCTGTCGGACGAAATCCTCGAGCTGAAGATCGTTGTCCCATCGTGGAAGGGTTTCTGCACTCGAAAGACGCGGAGCAGGAGACGTCGAGGTGCGGAGTGAGTCGACAATTGCTGCCATGTCGCGAATTGTCGACGCTCGTAGGAGTGCCTGTGCGTGGCCACTGACCGAGAAGCGGCTCTCAACTTCGGCGACGACGCGAAGCGCCGACAGTGAGTCTCCTCCAGCAACGGTGAAGGGAACTGTGGGTGACAAGTTCTCTTCATCGAGTTCGTCACTCCAGATCTGTGCAATCAGTGCTTCAGTCGACGTTCGACATGCTGAGAAACGTTCGGATGCCGATGCTGCGGCACGAGCTGCGAGCGTGAGTCGATCGATCTTGCCGACTTCGTTTCGGGGCAATTCGGCAATGACCTGAACCTGAGCGGGAACTTTGTGCGGTGCGAGGATGTTCTTGGCAAAAGCCAGGAGGTCAGTTGAGGTGAGAGCGCTCTCAGTACTGACGGCAGCACCGACGATGTGGCCGAGCCGTTTGTGGGGGAGCGCAAAAACCGCGGCGTCGGTCACTAGTGGATGCCGTCTCAGCACATCTTCGACTTCGGACGGGTTGATCTTCTCTCCGCCGCGGTTGATCATGTTCTTCTCTCGTCCGATGACGAACAACTCTCCATTGGTGTCGAGGTGCCCGAGATCGCCCGTGCGGAACCAACCGTCGACGAGCGATGACTCATCGACGACAGCATCGGACTCATAACCGGCAAAGACATTCGGGCCGCGCAACAGGATCGCTCCGTCAATTCCCGACTCGACTGGGCGACCCGAATCGTCCACGACCCGGATCTCGGTTCCCTGTGATCGGCCAGAGGAACCCGGGACGCGCCGGGCGCTGTCGAGAGGTGTCGACGTGATGAGAGGGGATGCCTCGGTCATGCCGTATGTATGGACGAGCGGACACGCAAGAGCCGCCTCTGCTTGCTCCCACAGTGACGGAGTGATCGGAGCGGCCACACATCGGACGAACCGAAGAGAGTTGGGGGCAAGAGGTTCGGATCTCCGTTCGCTGTCACGCAGCGTTTCATCGAGTGTCGTCGGCACGAACTGAATCCATGTTGGATTGCAGGATCGAAACAGAGACCAGAACGTTTCGAGCGAGAAACTTCCACCGTTGACGATGGTTCCCCCGGCAGCGAGGGGTGCAAGCAGGAGATCGACCAGTCCGCCGATGTGGTGCTGAGCCCACAGCACCAGGCATCGGTCGTGCTCTGTGAGTTCGAGGGAGCGACCAACCTGGTCGGCTCCGGTCATGAGGTTCCGATGCGTCAAAGGAACGACTTTTGGCGTGCTTGTACTTCCCGATGTGAGAAGCACTGCAGCAACGTCACCCTCGCAAACTTCGTCGACGTCATCGAACGTCGAGATGGAAGCATCGGCGCTGGAAGAACCCAGAATCGCCGCTGGTGACAGCAGAGTGACTCCTTCGGCGCGACACATCTCTGCCACGGGACCATCCGGCTGCTCGGCGATGAGCCAGCACGTCTTCGTCAGGTCGAGATAGCGGCGAACTTCATCAACGGACAGATGCGGGCTGAGCGGGACAACGGTATGACGCCACATGACAGCGAGCAGCCAGAAGGACAGTTCAGTCCCGCTGTCCATGATGATCGCCACCCGAGACCGCACCGGGATGATCGAGGCGATTGATCGAGATCGCACATCCGTGGACTCGATGAGTTCGCCGAAGCTGGTGCGCGCACCTGTGACACCGTCTTCGATCGCCACGGCGTCGGGAGTTCTCTCGGCAATTGCCGAGAGAACATGCGGAATCGTCACAGCACTCGACACGATCAATTCAGACTCCGCGCAGAAGTCCTTGAGATTTCAAGAATTCGGCAACTCGCTGTTCTTCTTGAACGTTGACATCGAGATGGTGACGTACCCGCTCCCGCTCGGATTCAGCGAGGCGTGAACCCGTTGCGACTGCTGCCAGGTAGTCGATATCGAAGAAACGCAATGCGTGAGACAAGACAAAGATCTCGTCCATGAGGTCGAGTGTTCCCGCTGGTGACGTGATGTCGCAGATGTTGTCCGAGCCGACTCGCACCGGAATACCAGCGGCACTGAACTCGAGGACGCGTGCGATGGAGTTTCGAGTCGGGCCGCTGAGCGCTCGAACTTGCCGCATGCTGATCGCTGCTGATGGACACACGATGACTCCGACTCGATGGTGGACCATTCGCTCGACGAGTCGGTGGAAACGAGGGTCGTCGTAGGCAGATGGAGAAATCGCATGGATGAACCACACTTGGGCATCGTGCAGATCGTGTTCGACGGTGTCGAGAACATCGAGCACGCGCTCACTGGCATCCTCGTATTGGTGGTTCGCCTGATCGACATGGATGTGCACTTCCTTGCCGGTGCGTGCAGCGAGGTCGACCACCATGTGCACACTGCGATCGAATCCAACATGCTCGGGATAGCGAGCGGTGTCATCGCGTTCGGGAAGGGCGGCGATGAAATCAGCCGATGCTGCTGCCTCGACAAGCAGATCCCATCGTGACGGCTCGTCATCTCGAAAACCGAGAGGGTTGTATGCCCCGACGCGAACATCGAGTCGGTCAGTGAATCTCGATTTGAGATCGAGAAAGGCCTGAAATGCGGTGAGACCGAGGCCGTCGGCGGTCACGTCCACCGTGGTATCGATGCGCGTCGTTCCAATTCGTGCCATGGCATCGAGGAATTCGCCGATCCGGGACGTGAGAGCTTCTGCTGTGTAGAGAGCCGACTCGTGGACGACGCTGATCAGACCGTGTTTGGCTTGGAGAGAGATCGCCGAAGTTGTGGAGACAGCCTGATGACGCAGGTAGTCCTCGACGAACTCCAATGTGCCGGATCGGTCGAGGTGAAGGTGCGCATTGAAGAGCCCGCCTCGGGACTCGATCTTCGCCAGCAGGGCAGCATGGAAACCAGTCTCGGCAGTGAGCCGAAACACGACGGCAGGGGCCGGATCCGGCGTGCTGTCGTGGGTATAATTCATGCTGTTAAGTTACTTTGTTGGTACATTCGCCACTAGGCGGTGAGGTGCCCATTCGGGCGGAATTCGTTGTTCAGGAGGGCCCAGGCGGTGAAGGCAGTCGAAACGTGACACGGAGCATGATTTCCAGTCAGCCTTACGTGTTCATTGTGGGCATGAACAAGACAGCGACGACGTCGCTGCATCATTTCTTTCAGGACCACGGGTGGCAGAGCGTTCATTATGACGGGGGACGCCTCGCCAGGACGATGTTGCGGAATGCCCTACGAGGCCAGCGAGTCCTGAAGGGCTACGACCATCGATTTCGGGTGTGTGCCGACATGGTGGTCAATACTCGAGACCTCCGGTTCGAGGCGAACCCCCTGTTCCCGGCCCTCGACCGGGACTATCCGGGTGCCTATTTCATTCTCAACACTCGCGATGAGGATGCGTGGGTGGCGTCGAGGCTCGCCAACTACTCCAAAGGCACGAAGATGAATTTCGTCGACCTCGAGTGCCGGGTCAGCGGATTGAAGAGCGCGGACGAGGCGAGCGCGAAGTGGCGCACCGACCGCCGCGAATTCGAGAGCCGCGTGGAGCGCTACTTCGAAGGGTCACAGCGTTTCTTGAAGCTCGATATCGATCGAGACGATGTGCCACAGGCGCTCAGCCACTTTCTTGCAGTGGAGTTCGATCCGAACAAGTGGACGCAGATCAAGACGAACACGCACCGGGCACCGGCGCATTCCGGCCGCTAGCACCCACCCCTCGGCTCAGACCGTCACGTGTTCGAGACAGCGCATCACCGAGTGTTCGGGTCACTCTCGTCAGGTGTGAGACTGTCTCGCTGCGAAACCCAGAGGCGAAGGCAGAGTCAGCGTCGGCCGCGATGTGTTGTCGATGTCCAATGGATGCGGGAAGTCTTCACACTGACCAATGACCTCTGCTCGGTCTTTTCGGAGAAGTGTCATCTCCATGACTCGGGGAAGTGTTGCGCCTTTGCGAGTGATCGAACCACAGCAATTGTTGGGGTGGAGATGCACGCACACGAATTCGTCGAGGAGACGGCGCAGAACTTGAGCCCGAAGCGAGAAAAACTTCTCGTGAAGGAGCAAGTCGACGTCGTGAAGCTCGACGACGATGATGCGGAATTGCCTCAGCCTGTCGACAGCGATGTTGGCGAGCGCCAACCATTCAGCGCCCTCGATGTCCATCTGCAAGATGAGATCACTCGAATCCGATGCCGACACCGTCGACATCCAGGTATCCATCATCATTGTTGTAGCGGTGTCGACAATGCCGATGTGTTTCGCGATGAACTCGAACGAGACGTGTGCTGCGGCTGGCGCCGTCACAGACCCATCGGCCAGGTAGACGCGCATTCCTCGATGAGCACAATCCTCCTCGAAGGACGAAATGGTGCCGACGCCAGGGGAGAAGCAGGCCGCAATTCCCGCCAGGTCGTCGGGAACGAGATAGCCGCCATCACCAAGGGACCCGAGGCGAATCAGGGGGAACTGAGTTCGCACAGGGCGAAGCGCATGCAGAAGTGCGTCACGTTCAGTGCGGTTGCTCGGCCACAAGTGGACCAAGCCGAACCGGAGCATCAGAGCAGCGAACGCGCGGCGCAGCGGTTCGGAGATCGATCTGAGCAGGAGTCGTTTGATGCGCCTCAGAAGCGGTCGTGGAAGGAGGGTCATGGTGCGGTGAGGTCTGTGCACATCGAGATGGACGTCGAGTGTTGCAGATGGGGAAAGCTCAGATGTCCTTCCTGTCCGCGAGACTGTACCGGTGAGCAAGCCCGACCGCCGAAAGAACGTCACAACTGTCGAGTTCCAAGGTCGACTGGGCAACCTCTTCTTTGAGTACGCCGCAGGTCTGACAGTCCAGAAGATGCGCGGCGGGAGGCTCCAATTCATGGACTGGCTGACGCCCAGCACGTCTGAGTTTCTCGCCTACTTGGATCCGACCGGACTCGATGGATTGGCCCACAACTTCCGCGGATTTCGAAACTTCGTGCGGCGCCGACTTGTCGACAAGGTGCGGTGGAGGATCACTCGCCTTCTGCGGCGCTCGACCCGCCGAGTTCTCGTGGCAACCGGATTGGTGGGCTGGTTCGCCCAGAGTCAGCCGTTCTCGCCTCTCCCGCACGACCTGAGTGTGTTCGAGAAGCGCAACGTCAGGCTTTTCGGACACTTTCAGCACCCGACGTGGTTCGAACCGTCGCTCGATGTCGTGACGGAGAAGATCTGGGCAGGGCTGTCGGGCCACGTGCAGCATCTCATCGGTACCGCTGCGACCGTGATCTCAGTGAGACTCGATGACTACGTTCCCTTTGGATGGGACCTTCGTCCGGACTATTACGAACGAGCGATCGACGCTCTCGGTCGAATCGCGGGGCCGATTTGGATCACGAGCGATGACCCTGATGCTGCCAACTCCATGTTGGAGCCGATCTTGCGGCAACGCAATCTCGTTGCGTCGCCTGCTCCCGATCTGGGTTTGAGTCCGGCAATGAGAGATTTCGGATTGTGGAGCGTTGCACGCAACGTGATCACATCCAATTCGACGTTCTGTTGGTGGGGGACGGTGACTGGCCAACTGCAGGGCAATCAACCACCTAAGACAGTCATCTGCCCGGCACGGTGGCTTCCATCCGGAACAGACTCGGAGGCTTTGCTCAGAGCCGACTGGATTCACCTCGATGCGTCGTTCAGCCGGGATTCGTGATCATGACGCTTCGCAACGGCGAGCGAGAGTGCGCAACTGCTTGCGCACCATGATGCCGTCACCGGGTGCTAGGAGGAACCGATCGATCAGCGCGCCACAGGGAGCATTCGTGCGGGCACGCATACGGGTGACGAGCCGAGTGCCCGCCGGATGATCGCGCAGTTCGTACGCGAGTGTGAATGAGATTCGCTTGGACACGCGACCACCGGGTCTCACGCGTATCACGAACGCTCGAGGGGCGTCGACGATCGCTGCTTCGAAGTCGATCGGGCCACCGGGCACCCTCGACCCGCTCTCGGCGAACTGCCACTCAGGGTGAATGGTTGTTGCGCTCTCGCGGCCGAGATTGTCGATCCAGTCGTAGCTGTACCACCCGGCCTGCCCGAATCCCATTTGGCGAATCCACGGGAAGACTTCGTGTGGCGGAGCGGCGATCGTGATGCAGCGAGTCGCGCTCACATGCGCGTCGATGCAGATTTCATCACCGACGACCGGCCCCGAAATCTCATCCGGCGTGGCTCCCCAACTATTCGAGAACATATGGAGATGATGGCCGATTTTTCGCTCGGAGGCGTCATTTCAGGCGCTCAGACGATAGGAGAGCTCGGTCGCGTGAGATCGATCGTGAGGTGGTCTGGAGCGCGAATTTCAGGTCGCCGGCACTGGTGTTGAGGCGTCCGTTTGTGGGTACACGGTCTTTTCAGACC
>JBJTGN010000160.1:0-2375 GCA_046093905.1 Actinomycetota bacterium | reverse complement strand
TGCAAAAGGCGTGGGCAGCCGGCTTCGGAACGGTCGTCTCGGTGAGCGCACCGACCGCCCTTGCGGTTCGCACTACTCGACGTGCCGGCGTCACGCTCTACGGGTTCACTCGTGATGGCTCAGCCGTGCGATACAGCCCTGCGTGATTCTCGACCAAGGTGTGGTGTCGAGAGCGTCGCATGCACAGCACGACCTCGCTCGAACCATGACATCTCACCTGAATCGAGAGATCAGGGAACGCGTAGACGCTCCACAGGTTCTGATGCGCCATCGGGACCGAACGTGTACATCAACACCGAGCCATTGACGACGTCGCCATTGGCATCGAGATCCAACTCGCCGGTTGCGCCGTCGTAGTCGAAGTTCAAGCCTTGTTCTCGGGCATTGACGCATTCGTCGATCCGTGTGCACTTCGTACCGCTCGTGGTGGTCGCTTCGGAAGCGGCCATGAACACTCGCGGATCGTCACTCGAAGTCGCCAGCGCCGACAGCACCATCACATTCAGGCAATCGACGAAGTTGGTGAGGAACGGAATCGGTGAACTCACCGAAACATCGACGCCCTGATCACGCAAGTTGGCGACGATGTCCGCACCGCCCGAGAAGGAGTCGACCGTGATGCCCTCGAAGGATGACAACGAAGTCAGAAAGGTTCGTCCGTTGTCGGCGGCAATCGTGCTGGCGTCGACATCGACGAAACCGTCGTTGGCGATCACAACTTTCAGTTCGACCTTCGACAAGATGTCGTTTGCAACCTTCTCGTCGCCGACAACGAGCACGACACGGTTGGTGATTCCCTCGATGTCGATCTCGGTCGACCAGTTGCCTGCGGCATCGACCGTGTAGGGGATGTCCACATCTTCGACAGGCACATCGTTCTGCGGAACGTTCAAATCACGAGCGGCGAGTTCGTCGTGCAGAACTGCCAGGAGTCCCCGCCCGTAGGGGTCGTCGGGGTAGATGATCGACGCTGTGACGAAACCGCTCTCGGTGACGAGCTGCACCATGGCTTTTGCGATCGTGGCATCCGTTGGGACGGTGCGAATCATCAATCCGTCGTCGGGCAGTTTCGACAAGTTGAGTGATGTCGCAACGGGTGAGCACACGCCCACGCCAGCGGCGGTGACGTCACGATTGAGCCGTTCCGCAATGTCCGATGACGAGGGACCGATGAGGGCATCGACGTTCGAATTGTCGATGAATGCCTGCACCGTTGCCTGATCGGTTGTGGCATTGCCAGTTTCGGTAGCGATGACGAGCTCGATCGGGGTGCCGCGAAAACCTGAGCGGTCATTCACCTGATCGACGATGGCTGTGAGCACCGCTCGCACATTTTCGATCTGGGACGCCTCCATGATCTGTGACGGCAGCAGAACACCGAACCGCAGGATGCCATCACTCTCTCGGGTCACCGTCTGCGTGGGATCAGGCTCGATGAACGGCGTCGAACTGGCGCTCGGTACCGTGCCGGAGTCGTCCGATCCGGAGCAAGCCACTGCGGTCGACGCACACAAAGCAGCGATCAGACCGACGCCGACGAAAGGCAAGGGGCGATGCACCGTCTCAGTCTAGGGACGGCGCAACAGGCGCCGACGGCGGGAGCGGACCTGTGCCACCCCATCGATCGCCCGAGGCAGGGCACCGGCTTCATCACATGGCCGGAACGTGCCAGGAACCCCCGCAGCGAACACGTCGCTGTAGGAGACCCTCAAGTATGAGTCGATGGTTGCAGCCGATACCGAGCGAATGCGCCCCCTGCGGGTGGCTCTGCGCCAGACGAATGTCTGCGGGTTTCCTTTATCGGTGATCGTGACCCAGTCGAGTTCGGGGTGATGGTCCGCGAGGATCAGGATCACTTTGAACACGTCGCCGTGCCAGTCGATGTTGTCGATGCCGTGCTGGCGGCGAACATCGAGTGACTCGGCTTGGTTCGGAATCGCCGAGATCCAGTCGCTCGGGACGACGTCATCGGTGAGGAGCGAACACGTTCTCGAGCGTGCGTCCAGCTTCGAGGCCGATCTCGAGGTAGCGCTGCATGGTGGGGAACGCAGCGAGAACAGCGTTGATCCGTCGGGTCGACCAGTTGTTCGGATCCGGGTTGGGAGCCGCGGTAAGGCGTCGTGGGGTTCCGGTGTCGCTCATGATGGAGTGCAGTGTACGCGATGTGGAATGAACATTTACACTAATAGGAAAACACTCTTAATCAACATATGACAGTTGTGTAACAGCCGGAATATGACGGTCGAGGTAATGAAGGCACTGCTTCCGAAGAAATACGCAGTTTTGAAGCAGATTCGTGTGTCGAGCCTTCACACGGTGACACGTTGGTGACGATCCAGCGGATTCATAGGTCTCAAACCCAGAGGTTTCGTAGA
>JBJTGN010000159.1:0-2974 GCA_046093905.1 Actinomycetota bacterium | reverse complement strand
GAAATCGACGTCACGATGCATGCCCCCGTCCGGTCTCAGTCTGCCTAACGATCCGTGCAATTCGGGCGATCTGCTCATCCCGCCGCTCACTCTTCGGATTGATTCGAAATACGAGCCATCCGCGATCCTCGAAGAACCGATTGCGTCGTTCCCGGTATTCCATTTCCTCGGCGACAATCTCCGGGCAATTCAATTCAGCCAGCGGGTAGTCGATCATCAGAGCGATCCGCTGCCGCCGCCACGCGACGTCGGCCGCGTAACCACCTTTGAAGTACGGAAACTTCGCGCCCGCGAGGGCGCCCTCGCGGAACAGGCCCCACACAATAGGCTGGTCTCCGTCGCGCGCCCGCAGTTCCGCGCTCTCGCACAAGCCCTGCCACACGAATCCCAGAACGAAATACTCCAGGCCCCGAGCATCAGGTGGATCGATTAAATCTTCCGGAGTCGGCAAATCCGAAGCCCAAGTCTTGCAAAATTCCGTCACGAGTTCGGTAAAGACCTCGACGTCCCCGATGGTCAGTTCCTGCCCGTCGGAGTCGAGCAACTTGATAGTGGACACAAAGCTTCCTTTCTAGATTCAGTTACATCACCGGCCCATCCGTGTAGCTGGTCCGGCCGAGATCGCCGATCGAGTTGACTAACCTCGCTCATCGCGATTACGACGACCTGGCCGACCGCAGGCACGGCTCGAATTTGCTTCGACTTCCTGGCGGTCGGTCCGAGAATGCAGAGAATCCTTGATCCACTGGTCGACATCAGCCCAGCGATAAAGCACCCGCCTCCGGCCTGCACGGACGAAAATCGGCCCATCGCCGCGGTACCGCATCTGGGCCAGGCTGGCCTCGGTCGTATGCAGCACCTTGGCGACCTGGGCCGGGGTTCCCAACTCGATCATCGATTCACTCCTCAGGGTTCGTAGATTCACGAACATTGACATAGTTCTACCCGGTCCCAGTCAGGGTTGTCAAGCTTCGTGATATTCGATAGCTTGACGACATGGACTCGCCGAACTTGCAGCAGGTGATCGGGATCAACGCGCGCGAGTTTCGCGTGAACGCAGGCCTGACACTCGATCAGGTAAGTCGGGCATCCCGCCGGCGTGGGTTGAAGTGGTCGGAGTCACGGGTAGCGGACTTCGAGGCCGGCCGGGCGGCTCCCACATTGGCCACATTGCTCGCCGTGTGCCTAGCGCTCAACGACGCCGGGTGTCCGGAGGCGACCCTGCCTGGTCTCGTCAAGTACATCTCGCCCATGACGATCAACGACGAACTAACACTGATGGACGCCGACATTGTGCGTCTGCTCGCCGGCCAAGCGGCGGCCGGACCGGAACCCGTGGAAACTGTGAAAAATGATGCTGCCAAGGCGCTCGGGTGGAAGCGCACGCCGTTCGAGAGAAAGGTTATTCACCGCTACGAGGCCGATCCCATCGCCTTCGTGAAGATTGCCAAGACGTCAGGGGCGACGGAGGACCGCATCAGGAAGTCGTTGGGTATCTCGGCAATGCTCCTTACACATCTCTCCGCCGCCCTCTGGCGCCACAGCTTCTCCGAAGAACGGGACCGGCGAGCCGGTGACTGCGCAAATGCACAGAAGCGCGGAAGAGTCAGCCGCGAAATGCAGGCGGAACTTGAGACGGCTCTGGGGGCGGTGCGACGTGGCGACCGTTAGCAGCTACATGACGAGCGGCGGCAAAAGATACAGAGTGCGCTACCGGACGCCCGATCACCGCCAGACCGACAAGCGCGGCTTCAAAACAAAGCGGGACGCGGACGCGTTCGCAGCGACCATCGAGGTCAAGAAGCTCACCGGCCAGTACATCCCGGAATCGGCCGGCAGGGTCACAGTCGCGGAACTGGCCGGCGGCTGGCTGGAACGCAAGAAGGCGCTTAGGGCGCCATCGAACTATCGGATGATCGAGTCAGCGTGGCGCATCCACGTCAAACCCGCGTGGGGCCACTGGCAGGTGAACAAGATCAACGAGGTCCATGTCGAGGATTGGATCGCCAAGATGGCCGGCAACGGATCCGGTGCTACCACCGTGCTCCGCGCCCACGGAGTGCTGCTTGGGATCCTCAACGATGCGGTCAAGTCAAAGTGCCTAGCCTCCAACCCGGCCGCCGGCTTGGAGGATCTCCCAAAGAAAACCTCACGCGGCCACATCTATCTGACCGCCGACGACGTTCACCGTCTGGCCACTGAGGCGGGGGATCGCGGGACGCTGGTTTACGTGTTGGCTTTCACTGGCCTCCGTTGGGGCGAGGCCATCGCCTTGCGGGTGAAGCACGTCCAGTTCCTGCGGCGTCGGCTCCTGATCGAGGACAACGCCGTTCAGCTAGGGGTCGACCACGTCGAGGGGATGCCTAAGGGCAAGGAAATCCGCGAGGTGCCGGTACCATCATTCGTCTTGGACTACATCTCCCTGCTGTGCGCGGGCAAGGGACCGGAGGACTTGGTGTTCTCCAAAGATGGCGATTATCTCCCGCGGCCAAAGTCACACGGGGGCTGGTTCGCCGGCGCCGTGAAGCGGGCCAAGGTTCAGAAGATTACCCCGCACGATCTGCGCCACACCGCAGCGAGCCTGGCGGTGTCAGCCGGCGTGAATGTTCTCGCCCTCGCGCGGATGCTCGGGCACAAGGATCCCGCGGTCACTCTCCGGGTTTATGCGGACTTGTTCGACACGGACCTCGACAAGGTGGCCGAATCGCTCCACACCTCGTATTCGCAGCCAGGATCACCCGAAAGTGTGGGCAAAGTGTGGGCATCGGGGGTTCAGAACCGACCGTAGAACAGCTCGAATTAGGTCTCTGGGCTGCTAGAACAGCCGGGTACTGATGGCGGTGGCGGAGGGATTTGAACCCTCGGAGGGGGGTTACCCCTCACACGCTTTCGAGGCGTGCTCCTTAGGCCGCTCGGACACGCCACCGCCGCGAATCCTACGGTTCCCGCCGGACTAGCCCAAATCGCGGTGCGC
>JBJTGN010000158.1:0-7310 GCA_046093905.1 Actinomycetota bacterium | reverse complement strand
ATCACGAGAAGGCCCCAGCCAGAAGGAGCAACCCTTTCGGCTGGGGCCTTCTCAATTACGATGATCGAGTGCCATCGACTCGCCCATCACCTGTTCGTGACTCCGATGCCCAACGCGTCGACGGCAGACGGGAACGAGGTCATCGCAACAAGACAGCTGTTGTGTCGGCGCTCCTCGATCTCTACGCCGATGGTGAACCGAACCCCTCCGCTGCTCGAGTTGCCGAAGTTGCGGGCTTATCGGAGCGCTCGGTCTTTCGCTATTTCGACGACATGGAAGAGCTCGCCTCTGCCGCTGTCGACCTTCAGTGGGATCGCGTCAAACCGATCTATCTCGATCTCGATGCCACAGGTGACTTCGAGTCTCGGCTCCACGCGATCGTCAACCATCGACTTCGCCTCCACGAATCGATTGCCGGCGTGTTCAAAGTCGCAACGATGACTGCAATTCGCCGACCAGCTGTCGCCCTGGCAGTCGAGCAACGCCGCCAGTACCTCAGAAATCAGGCAACACAGCAATTCGCGTCGGAAGTCGACCGCTGTGATGATGCTCCCGTGCGCCGCATCATCATCGATCACATTTTGAGTCTCGAGAACATCGACTACTTGAAGAACAGCGCCGGTCTCTCACAGGCGAAATTGCGAGAGGTTCTCGTCACTGCCGTGAAGCTCGCCCTACGTCCCTGAGCGTCGATCGGGATTCGCTGACGAGTGATCCCACTGTTCCACCGCAGCGGCGAAATCCTCGGGGGCAACGGGTCGCGAGATCAAGAACCCTTGAGCAATATCGCAGCCAAGTCGTCCGATCACGCCGTACTGCTCACTCGTCTCCACGCCTTCGGCGATGACGTTCAGGCCGAGAGAATGGCCGACCTCCACACTCGACCTCACGATCGGATCCGGGTCGACCGCTCCCCCTCTCAAGCGCCGAACCAGAGCACGGTCGATCTTCAATTCGGTGAACGGTGCAACGAGGAGACGTTCGTAATTGCTGGTGCCAGTCCCGAAATCGTCCACTGCCAACCGGAATCCGGCCAATCGAAGTCTCGTGAGGATGGACAACGAAGGAGCAATTTCGATGATTGGGGACGATTCGGTGACCTCGAACGTCCAACTCTCTGCGGGCGAACTTTCGAGAAGAATTCTCTGAGCTCGTCGGGGAAGTTCTTCATCATCGAGATCGAGAACCGAGATGTTGAGCGACACATCGTCGAGAGCGGCGAGACTTCGGTACTTCATCCGGTCACGGGCAGCCATACGCATCACCGCGCGCAACAGATCGGCATTTCTCCCCTCACGTTCGATGATTGAAACAAGGATTGCTGGAGACACCTCGCCGTGCTCCTCGTGTCTCCAGCGAACGAGAGCTTCTGCGCCGACGACTCGACCGGTGGACGTCGACACCTTTGGCTGATAGGCGAGGTAGAGGTGCTCTGGATCCAGGAGTTCATCTGCTGTGATGACAACCTTTGGTCCTGTTGGATCGAGAGTCCGTGCCGTCACCTCGGACCACTCGAGCATTGCTGCCCGCAGAACATCGAGGGGCACTGGCTTCGAAAATGTTCCGAGCACGCGGAGTTTGTGCATTTCGGCGATCCGGCCGGCCGAGTCGATCAGTGATTGGTCGGCACCGCTCACCAGGATCAAGGGCAGACCTTTGTGGCTCGCCCCGAGAGCACTCATCATTTCGATCCCATCGACGAGACCGAGCGAAAGATCGAGAACGACCAGGTCGAACTCGCCATTGATCGCTTCCCGGATTTCATCTGGTTCACTCGCTGACATCGCCGTGAAACCGGCTGACTCGGCTACGGCACCGATCAATTCACAAATTGCTTCCTCGTCGTCGATGATCAGCACCCGAGGACTTCCAGTCATCACGACCGACCCTTCTTTCGACCCGACGTCCGAGCGGTTGAACGATCGCGCGAGTCAGAAGATTCCTCCGCGATCAACGGAGAGAGAGCCGAATACAGGTCCTCGCGTGAGAAGGGCTTTGCCAGTGTCCGCTCCCCCAACTCCTGCAACTCGCGCATACTCGTCGAATACCCGGTCATGAACACGACGGCCATCTCGGGGACAATCGCTGTTCCGAGGCGTGCGAGTTCGATACCGTCGAGCTCCTCTCCGAAGTTTGCGTCGGACACCAGAACATCGGGTTCGAAAGTCTCGATCAATTCGAGAGCAGCTTTGGGCGACGTAGCGAAGCGGGCGTCAATGCCCATGTCGATGAGCCATGACGCCACCATCTCTGCAAGATCTTGCTCGTCATCGGCTACGACGACCCGCCGTCCCGATCGCCGTGCACTCACGACCTCTGCGGGAGCGACGACACCCGTGTACCGGGGAAGAACCATAGTGACCTTGGTGCCCGAGCCGAGCACACTCTCGAGATAGGCGGTACCTCCACTCTGCTTCGCAAATGCATACACAGTCGCGAGACCGAGTCCCGTTCCACTTCCTGGACTCTTGGTCGTGAAGAACGGTTCGAACGCTCGTGCCACGACTTCTGGCGGCATTCCCGCACCATCGTCGGCGACAGACAACTCCACCATGTCTGTGGCCTCATCCAATTTCGCCGAAATACTCAAAGTTCCATTCGGTCCCATTGCATCTCGAGCATTGAATGCCAAGTTCAGGATGCAGCTCGACAGACGACCCGAGTCGAGCATCAGTTGCAAACCAGGATCCGCGATGTCAACCTCGACACGTCGACCGGTACCAAGAGCTTGCCGGACGAGAGGCAAAATGCCCTTCACCAAGTCGGCAAGCGTGACTGGGCTCTCCTCGAGAGGTTGACTTCGAGCAACCGCCAGGAGTGATTTCGTGATCTCAGCACCTCGCTCGACGGCAGACATGGATCGCGAGACGAACTTCGACAACTTCTCGTCACGCACGACCGAGTCGTTCATTGCCAACAACTGCAAGTTGCCGAGCGTGACGAACAGAAGATTGTTGAAGTCGTGTGCGAGACCGCCTGCCAGCGCTCCGAGGGATTCCATTCGCTCGGATTGGGCCGATCTCATTGCCAGATTGCGGCGCTCGGTTGCGTCAACACAGTGCAGGAACCCAACCGGCTCGCCTCCCGGGCTAATCACGGGATACGCGGACAGTTCGAGAATCTTCATGCGACTCGGTGGTGTCGGCGCCTCTCCATTTCCCTCAGAAGCATCCTCTGCTATCTCGAGACTCGCCGGCTGACCATCGAGTGCTTTGCGGAGCACGTCCTCCACCAAGCGACGACGTCCGCTGTCCTGGTCGAGTCCGAACAATCGAAACACCTCGAGACCTGGAATCTGCTCGGCGAAGGCCTGGCGAACAGGGCGGTTGGCAGCCAACACTCGAAAATCAGTGTCGAACACGACCGACGATCCCGGTGTCGCATCCAGCGCAGCCTCGAGCAGATTCTCTCGTCGACGACGCTCCTGGGACATCTTGAATTCCGCGTTCGCGCCAAAGATCAAGACGCCACCGAGCAGCACGCCCAGACCGGCTTCGAGACCGAGAAATGCTGCCATGGTGGACTGTTGCGAACCGAAGGAGCGAGTCGGGGACACAGCAACAATCAACTCACTGCGCCCGAACGTGATGGAGCCGGCGAAAACTCGAGTGTCGTTCGGGTCGATGTTCGCATCCGACCACACGTCGACAGCAGGCGTCTCAGATGGATCGAGAACCACGATGCCGATGTCGTCGAAGCGACCGATGACATCGGTTGGCGCTGCCTCCACCAATTCAGGTAGCGAGAACGCCACGGTCAGGACGAGGTCTCCCCCGTCGGGTAACGGGACGAGGTCGACTTGCTCGAGAATGAGCGGGAAGCCATCGGCACTCACAATCGAGTCGGAACCGCTCACCAATCCATTCGGAATTCCGCCGGAGACAGTTCCGTCATCGACCAAAGATGACGTCGAGTCCGACATCGTTCCGTCAGCACTCGTTCCGAGTGCTGCAGCAACTGCGACGTCGCTCTCCTCGAGATAGGGAAGGATCACTTCGGCGAACACAGAGTTGTCGAAGGCAAGAAGCGGAGCCAATCCCTCGGCTCGTGCCCGGAGAACCTCGGTCTCCCTCTCCCACTGGGCGCTCAAAGTCGCATGTACCGACCGAGCCAAGACTTCGAGTCGGTCGTCGTTTCGCTGCGACCAAACCTGGCGAGTGACTTGAATCCCGACCAATGTGATGAGGACGACCATGAGCGGAGCGAGGAGCTCTGAACCTGCAGAACGACCGCTCTTCCACCAGTCCGATCCCCGACGAGTGACCGCAATCGCCCCGAGACACGCTGTGATCGCCACCGCAAAGACCAGATCGGCAGCCGATGCCGACATTGACGCGTCCGTGAGAGCGAGGACCGACGACTCGAGCAACCCGCCAACGATCGCAAAGGTTGCCGACAACCCGACGAAGACAAGAATGCGTCGTGAAGGCAACCGCATGGTGACCTCAGCATTCGTCACGTACAAGATACGGGAGAGCGCCCAGACCTCCAATGAGGCGAGTGATCCAACGATGAACCATGCCGAAACTGGCCACCCGCCGATGTCGAAGTACGTGCCGAGAACAAGGTGACCAGAAAAGACACCGAGCATCGCTACAACTGTGCGACCAATGCCCCGATCGATGCACAGGACAGCTGCTAGCGCCACCGCGATCTTGACGTCGCTCCAGTTCCGGACGTTGAACACCGTCGATGAAAACGTCACGACGAACACCATGATCAGACTGGCGAAAGACGGCGATTGTCGACGCGAGACGGTGTATGAGGTCGGCAGCCCGTTCATGGTTGAATCATCGCCGATCGAGAAGGTCGTTCACGTGGGTTGATCTCCTGCACGACTCGACATCGAGAGCGAAATCGGACGCGTGGACGATGATCCGGCGATGGGATGATCGTACGTCCTGAACTCGCCCGACTGGGTTCATTCGAATGCACGCCGATCGGCCACCCTCGACGAGCCCCGCCGCCAGTATCATGAAGGCGGTTCGGATCGTCGCTCGACGAGGGTCCACGGACCGGGGAGTGGCGCAGCTTGGTAGCGTTCCTGCTTTGGGAGCAGGCGGTCGGGAGTTCAAATCTCCCCTCCCCGACACAGATTCTCAGTTGATTCTCCACGATGTCACCGATTGGTACGCCGTACGCGAGAGTGTGCCATGACACTTCTTCAACACCCGATTTCCACTCTCGACGGATCACCGACGACACTCGGCAATATCGGAGCCCGAGTCATGCTCATCGTGAATGTGGCGAGCAAATGCGGACTCACCCCGCAATACGCCGCACTCGAGTCGCTCCACGAACGTTTCGCTGACAAGGGCTTCTCGGTAGTCGGCTTCCCGTGCAACCAGTTCCTCGGACAGGAGCCAGGAACAGCCGAGGAAATCGCAACGTTTTGCTCCACCACGTACGGAATCACATTTCCGATGATGGAGAAGATCGACGTCAACGGCGACAACAGCCACCCCATCTACTCCGACTTGCACGCTGTCGCAGATGTCGAGGGACACGCGGGCGACATTCGCTGGAATTTCGAGAAGTTTCTCGTGCGATCCGATGGAAATGTCATTGCACGCTTCGCTCCGATGACCGCCCCCGATGATCCTTCGATCATTGCGGCAGTCGAGGCTGCGCTCGCCTGACCAAGGCATATCTCTCACAGCTCCCCGAAAATCGAAAGAGGCCCGCCCCGATGGGGCGGGCCTCTTCATGACCGACGAGTTGCCGATCCTGATGATTCAGCTTTCGTAATCGGTGATGACGTCACCGATGTCCGTGAACAACTTGGTGTCCGCGTCGTACTGAACGATCTGCAACGACTCAGAGATGTACTGGTCTGCCGTACCCGACAACTTCATCCGAATTCCGGGTCGGGTGAGAGTGCCCACCTGATCGAAATTGCGCGCTGCATTCATGATCGACGCACGAGTCAGTTCACCCGACTCGAGTGCCTGCTTGATGATCGCAACAGCCATCTCAGCTACGTGCCAACCAGCACCGGCAGTCGGGATGATGTCCTTCAAGCCCTGCGCTTCCATGAACGCCAGGTACTCGGCGACAGCGGGCTGCGCCGCAATTGCCGGATCGAGAACGTCGACCAAGTTGTTCGACGTGTATATACCGTCAGCTGCCGGACCGGCCAGAGCCAGGATCAAAGATGAGGCGCACGTCGCGGTGATGTAGATCCGCGGCTCCCAACCCGGGTTGGCTGCCTTGGCATTGGCAATTTCGGCAAGGAAGGTGGCGCACTGGGCACCCAGTGGTACGGCAAGGATCACCGGCGGCTGCTTGGTAGCGATCGAGTTCACCTGAGCGGTCGGCGGAGCCGAGTCCGTCGCCTCGATCGTCTGCTCGTCGACGATGTTCAGTCCGAAGTCCGCAGCGATCTCCTCGATCGTCGTGACGTATTCCTGACCGAACTCGTTGTTGACGGTGAACACACCGACGTCGACGCCGTCGGGGAATTCCGCCTTGATGGCCGTTGCATATGCCTTGGTCTCGATGTCATACGGAACGAGCACACCGGTGGTCCACGGGTAGTTCTCTGCGTCCCCCCAGCCGATGGAACCCGTCAGGTTGAGGAGCTGCGGGTAGCACTCCTCGTTGAGCAGGTCTCGCACGGCGAGGTTGTTCGCAGTTCCGATGATGCCCGCGAACACGTTCGTGCCAGCATCGAGCAATTTCTCGACGGCACCAGGAGTCAGGTCCTTGTTGTACTGATCGTCTTCGATGGCGACTTCGAGCGTGATGTCACCGAGCAGCTTCTTTTCATTGGCGTACTTGATATAGGCCTCGAAGCCACCCTTCACCGGAGCGAATGCCGCAGCAGCAGCGCCGCCGGAAAGAGGCATAACACTACCGATCTTGATGGTTCCCTCGATCGGTGCATTGGCAGCGGCCGGATCGACACAGTCGTCGGTGTTCACGGTCCATGCTTCACCTTCGGCGGCATCGGTGTCATCCGGCGCGCTGGTGTCACCGGGAGCACTCGTGGCCTCCGATGATGAATCCGATGAGCTTCCTCCGTCGTCCCCACCGCAGGCGGCGATCGCAAGCGATCCGACCACGGCGAGAACGATGGCGCGATAAATCCTGCGCTTCATATACCTCCCCTTTCACGCACCTGTCTGGTGCAGTGGATGTTGATAGCGGTACGAGCCACGAGAGGACCCTGTCCGCCAGTCAGATTCTACCGTCCGCGGCGGAGACCGTGTCGGCGAACGCCAAATGCGAGTCGCCCAAGGGTCTCGGCACGATCACCAGAACTTTGGCAACGAGTCGCTTGATCAGTCCGACGAGACCGTAGGGCGCAG
>JBJTGN010000157.1:0-1493 GCA_046093905.1 Actinomycetota bacterium | reverse complement strand
ATCGAGGCTGTGGCTGGACGGCGAACGCTCGATGTCCTCCAACGTGATCGCCAGACGATCTCCGAAGTTGCCCGACTCGTCGGTGGCAATGGTGAAGACGTGCTCTCCGGAGTTCAACGGAAACTCGACGACCTCAAGGCTCTTCAGGAAGAGATTCGCACGTTGCGAAGTCAGGCGGCAGCAGGTCGGGCACAAGATCTCCGGACATCAGCCGTCGATGGGGTCGTGGTCGCTCGAGTGGACGACCTGTCACCGAGTGACCTACGCGAATTGGCTCTTGCAGTGCGAGCTCTGCCGGGAATCGATTCGGTCGTGCTCGGCGGTGTTTCGCCAAGCGGCGGAGTGTCTCTGGTTGCTGCCGTCGCAGGTACGAGTCAGCGCAATGCTGGTGCCCTCATCAAGGATGCAGCGAAGGCGGTCGGTGGCGGAGGTGGAGGCAAGGGCGACATCGCGACTGCCGGTGGCAAGAACCCTGAAGGTCTCGACACAGCATTGGATCTGGCGCGGGAGGCCGCGGGAATCTGATGAGAGCTCTCGGAGTCGATCTCGGGAGCAAACGAATCGGACTCGCTGTCAGCGACTTCTCGGGCACCATTGCCAGCCCACACTCAGTTCTCTTGCGGAGCAACTCGTGGCGCAAGGATCACGAAGCAATTCGTCGCATCGTTGTGGACGAGGAAGTGGAAATCGTGATCGTCGGACTTCCGCTGACTCTCGCTGGGCAGACCGGTCCAGCCGCTCAAGGCGTCATCGACGAGGTTCGACAGTTGAGTAGCGTTGTGGGCGTGCCTGTTGAACTTGTCGACGAGAGGCTGACAACGGTGGCAGCTGATCGAATTCTTCGAGAGGGAGATTTGAGCGCAACTGAACGAAGGCGGCACGTGGACAAGATCGCTGCAGCGGTTCTCTTGCAGTCGTGGCTCGATGGACGAGAGCGCTCATGAGCAAGCGACTCGACGATGCAGGAGGAACTGGACGCGATCCTGGGTTTCTGTCATACGACGACTACAACGATGACGACAGCGACGATGTGTACGACGAGCCGGATCAGTATCGCGTTCTTCCATCGGTGTCCGTCGGTGGTCGGCGACTCAGATCGACGACAGCGTGGATGATCAAAATTGGCATAGCTTTCGCTCTGATCGCTGCAGTTGCATATGGCGGATATCAGTACTGGTATCTCCGGCAGATCAATCCTCCGGGTGAGGATTCGGTCGCGACCGTCTTCACCATCACAGAAAACGACGATTTGGATTCGATCAGCAGGCGTCTCCTCGACGAGGGCGTCATCGTCAACGACGGGGTGTTCCGACGATACGTTCGACAGGAGGGCGGACTCGAGATCATTCCAGGGATCTACACATTGCGCGGCAAGGACCACATGGGGAACCTGCTGCGGGTTCTGCGGACACCGCCTCAAGAGACGCTGACGAGAGTGACCTTTCCGGAGGGCTTCACACTCTCACAGATGAGCCGTCGCCTTGCTGAGAACA
>JBJTGN010000156.1:0-1744 GCA_046093905.1 Actinomycetota bacterium | reverse complement strand
ACTCAGCAGATCGGTGCAGCAATCGCATCTCGAATCTCCCGCTGACAGCCCCGGTTCAGAGTCGGTTCGCAACTCACCAGCAGTTCCCGGGAGGTCGGGAACTATTGTCAGGTCGTCCTCATGTGAACGGAGAATGCAATGCCCACCCTGATCCCCACACCGAAAATCTGGATGAACGGCCAGCTGGTCGATTGGGACAAGGCTCAGGTGCACGTGCTCACGCACACGCTCCATTACGGCACGGGAGTCTTCGAGGGAATCCGCGCCTATGAGACAGCCAAAGGAACGGCGGTCTTTCGTCTGACCGAACACATCGAGCGCCTGTTCCGCAGCGCCCACATTCTCGGTATGGAGATTCCGTACACGGTCGACGAACTCATCCAGGCCACCAAGGACACGGTCGCCTCGACGGGACTCGCTTCGTGTTACGTCCGCCCGCTCGCGTACTACGGGTACGGAGAGATGGGGTTGAACACACTTCCGTGCTCGGTGGATGTCGCCATCGCATGCTGGCCCTGGGGTGCCTACCTCGGCGACGATGCTTTGACGAAGGGCGTCCGCATGAAGATCTCCTCGTGGACGCGCCACGACCACAACACCATGCCGCCAGCTGCCAAGACTGTTGGCAACTACGTGAACTCCTCGCTGGCCAAAGTGGAGGCCCTGCGTGCTGGTTACGACGAGGCGATCATGCTCGCCCCGAACGGCCTCGTCGCCGAGTGCACCGGAGAGAACATCTTCTGCTCGCGCAATGGAGTCATCATGACTCCGCCATTGTCAGCAGGAGCGCTCGAGGGCATCACCCAGAACTCGGTGATGGCGATCGGCAAGGATCTCGGAATCGACATTCGCGTCGACAACATTGCCCGAAGCGATCTGTACATCGCAGACGAGATCTTCGTGTGCGGTACGGCGGCCGAGGTGAGCGCAGTGAACTCAGTCGATGATCGAAAGGTTCCGGCCCCAGGACCGGCGACGACGGCCATTGGCCAGATGTATGCCCGAGTGGTGCGCGGTCAGGAACCCAAGTACGAACACTGGTGCGAACTGGTCAAGTGACGTCATCTAGTGTTCAGCGGAACGCTCGCCGCGCTCACCCACACCGGGAATTCACAACGGGAAGGCGCGGCGGGCGCACCGCTCACCAGAGTCGAGTCGCAGTTGTCCGAGGATCTCGAGAATCCCGAGGCCTGTGATTCTCGAGGGTCTTGATCTTCAGGACTGTTCAGCGCGGCGTCGAGCGGCAAGACCGCCCAGACATTCGAACGCCAACCGGTGCGCAACGTTCACCGTGAGTTCGCTGACGTCGTAGGCAGGAGCAACTTCGACGATGTCGATGCCGACCACGTGGTGCTCGAGACACAGCGTGCGCACCATTCGCAAGAGATCGGAACTGAGGATGCCGCCCGGCTCGGGTGTACCCGTTCCCGGTGCCATCGAGGGGTCGAGAACGTCGACGTCGATCGAGATGTAGAGGCAGTCGGCGGCACTGAGGGCTTCATCGACTGCATCGCGCAACACGGCTTGGAAGCCGCGTTGCCAGATCTCGTCCATCGTGTGCCAGCGCATTCCGTGATCGCGCATCCACGCGAACACCTCGGCGGGAGGCCAGTAGCCGCGGAGTCCGACCTGGACGAAATGTGTTCCGGGAATGGCTCCGGATTCGATCAAGCGCCGCATGGGGGTTCCGTGGCTTGCGAGATTGCCGTCGCAGTTGTCGGCAGTGTCAGCGTGGGCATCGAAG
>JBJTGN010000155.1:0-3779 GCA_046093905.1 Actinomycetota bacterium | reverse complement strand
TCACATGGGAGTCGAATTCCAGTTCGTTTCTCGAAGGCATTGCATTCATCTTCGGACTCCCCTTCTGGAAGTCTATCTTCCGGCGGATGGGGCACCTTTAGAAGAAGCTTTTGAAGCCGAGGAATGTCGATCATTGTGTCTTTCCCGGTGGTCGGAACCGCATCTAACTGCCGAATTGCTCGTCGATGCGAAGTGCCTGATGAGGAACCTCCGCTTGTGTTGGAACTCTGCCATGCAGATTCTGTCCCGAAGCATCCCAAGCATTCGTAACTTGCGTCTGATTGTCTAGAGTCATCCCTTGGGTCGGGTAGAATCCGACCCATCGGGTCCGGTTTTCCCCTCGGCGGTCTCCACCCTGGGCGGGTGCGCTTGTTCTCCCGTTGGGGAAGTCACCTCCCGCCGCCCGTTGTGCTTGGGCCTTCGCCTCGCCGCCCCTCGGAATCATCTGCCGTTGCACTTGATCGCCCCCTCCGACACCTCCGAAAAAGACGCCGCTGCGGCCTCGCTCGAACAGTGCCTCTGGGCCGCCGCCGATCAGTTTCGCTCCGACTCCGGCCTCAAGGCCCAGGAATCTGCGCCAGCAACATGGCGGAGATGTCGCTCATTTCGCCGCGTGCGCAAAGCCACTTTCCTGTCCCAGCTATCCCGTCCTGTGAAGGGTTACATCGGTCCCGTAAGCACGCCGAGAGCAGCAGCCGAACCGTGACGTCAATCACGGGAGAGACAGATGAACACAGAGAGAGGACTATCGGTACGCCAGCAGTTTAGGGTTGGCACGAAAGCCTCGGACTCCATGTTCGAGAAACCATTCAACGGCACGGGCACTAAGGAACTGCCCCGACCTTCCGGAGAAAAAATCGGTTCCGTCGTAGCGATCGCCGTCGAGAATACCAGACGATTGGTAAGCGTCCGAACACGACTCGCTAAATGTCACAAAGTCCAATGCGGGGTCATCGACTTCAATTCCAACAAGCGCTTGGCACCGCGGGCATTCGAGAAAGCGATCCCCGCACTCGAAGCAATACAGGTCATCCTGGCCACAGTAGACACACTGGTTCGACCCGACAACTTGCCCGACCCGCCTGAAAGCCCGACCTACGAAATTCAGACCGAAGAACTCACACGGTAGTTCAAATTGATATTCCTCAATGTCAAACCGAATCGGAAACAGCTCAAAGCCTGTCAGCCTTGATTTCAATAACTGCGACGCGGTCTCCGACGAGAGCGCATACCACTCGTCGCACACCCCACTGACAAACTCGACGACCCGTCGACCACCACGCGCAATCGCGTTGGCGTTCGCGATGCGCGATTGGAAGCTGTGCCGGGGTGGCCCCAAGCATTCATTGTAAAGTATGTCGTAATTAGTCGTTTCGAAATAGAACCGGTGCTCATCCCTCGGCAGCTTCAATTGGTCCATAAAGGTCCCAGGATAAGGATAAACGATATATTCAGGCAAATACTCCTCATCTGAGAATCCGGCAGTTGAAATGCTGAAAACCTCGTTGGCACGAGTCGAAGATGGGGCCGCGTATTGAATCCGCAACGGAGTCACTCGATCGTCTTTCATGGAACCTGGATGCGAAATAGAGGAGTGCAGGACTAGTTTAGGGTGACTGGACCTCGACCAAGCTCAAATTCAGATCTAAGGATGCCTGTATTTTGTCCGAAACACCGATCGAGCGCGTATAGCAGACCGTCGAAGAACTTCCTTTTCGAAGGACTTCGAGTTATGCGGCGGCCAAGTTGGCGCGACGCGCGAACGCGAATCGAATCCGGCTCGGATTCGGTCCCGGAGCGGTGAGAACGTTCCAGAACGTCCTGAAGTGAATCTGGGCAGCTTGGAGAGCGGCGAAAACGCCCGACGGGGCCGCCCCGAGGCCTCGCGGAGTCGCCATTCCGAACAACTCACGCATCATCCGTCCCAGGTTGTGTGACATTGCCGAAAGCAGGTAACGCTTCGTAGCCTTTTCTATCCCTCGGAGCCACGTTCTCCTCGCTCCCCCGGTTTCACACGCATGAGCGAATGTTCGCTCCACCTTCTCGCTGCGCTCCCGCTGAAGGCGCCTCCCCCGATCTTCCCGACTCCGGCGTCGGTTCGCGTCAGCCGCCTCCCGTTGCGTTTCGGGTTTGTCGGTCCAGCAATTTAGGTGGACCCCATTGTCTAGACCAGAATCGACTGGTTCTTAGATGGACTGGCTGAAAGCCAGTCCGCCCCATGGGTGAGTGCCGCGACGTAGCGCAGTCGAGCGCAGCGAGACGAAGCGTAGTCGCGGCACTCACCCGCGACCGACCTTGTTCCTACCCTACATCCGTGCTCGCGGTCCCCTCACCTTCACCGCTCCCCGGTACACATCCCAGGGCGTATGGTACTGCAGGCCCTGATGGGGCCGCTCACAGTTGAAGTACTCCAGATAGTCTCTCAGTCCCCGATGCAGCGACTGCACTGTCGGATGAGAGTGCAGGTACACATGCTCGTACTTCACGCTCCACCACAGCCGTTCGATGAACACGTTGTCCAACGCCCGGCCTTTGCCGTCCATGCTGATCTTCACTCCCGCCGCCTCCAACCGGCCCGTGAATGATCGGCTCGTGAACTGCACTCCCTGATCCGTGTTGAAGATCTCTGGCTGACGCTGCGACAACGCCTCCTCCAACACTTCCCCGCAGAAACTGCTTTCTAGGCTGTTCGACAGCCGCCACCCAAGTACGTATCGGCTGTACCAGTCGATGATCGCCACCAGGTACATGAAACCACTTTGCATCGGTATGTACGTGATGTCCGCCGCCCAGACTTCGTCCGGCTGGCTGATCTCCCGGCCCCGTAGTAAGTACGGGAATTTTCGATGTTCTGTCGCCACCTCCGTTGTCTTCGGCTTCGGATAGATCGCCTCGATGTCCATCAGCCGCATCAACCGCTGCACCCGCTTGCGATTCACCGTCTCGCCTTGCCGGCACAGCCACTCCTTCATCCGCCGACTTCCGTAATCTGGCGTCTTCAGGTACTGCTCGTCGATGCGACGCATCAGCCATAGATTCTCTTCCGTTTCCCAGGCCGGCCTGTAATAAGCCGTTGAACGGTTCAATCCCAGCAGTTCGCACTGCCGACGAATACTCACTCCCGACCCACTCCACTCCACCTGAGCCCTTCGGACCTCAACCGATTCGCTCAGCTTTTTTTTTGAGCCACTCCAGTTCCATTTTCAATCGGCCAATCTGCTCGTACAGCTCCGCCGCCGCTCTCTCTTCCACATCACGCCTACGCTTCCCGTCTGGCCCTCGCCCAAACACCTCCTCTGCTCCTTCCAGCAATTGTCTCTTCCATTGCTGGATCTGGGTCGGGTGCACTCCGTGCGTTGATGCCAGTTGGCTCACCGTTTCCTGCTCCCTCAATGCTGCTACTGCCACCTTCGCCTTGAAGGCCGCCGTGTGCACCTTCCTTCTCTTCCCCATCCCAATCCCTCCCTCCTTTCTGAACCTCGTTTTCTATCTTAACCCCTGGTCCAGTTTTTGGGGTCCACCGTAGTTACAACGCTACTCGTCAGTCGGCCATTGCAGGCGGCAGTGCTGCATGCAGTCATCGCCTACGACCGAAATGATCGGATGGTGCATGATGCGGTTCAGCACTCAAAAATCGAGGATTTTCTATCAGCCCACATTGTCGCTCAAGATCTGAAGATTATCGCGATTCCCAAAGAGTCGATGACGGAGCGTGGAATCCGCAGCGTCATTGAGCAGATCGACCCTGAGCCGGAGGACGCAATCCTTTTCTATTACAT
>JBJTGN010000154.1:0-2931 GCA_046093905.1 Actinomycetota bacterium | reverse complement strand
TCGTCCAGTTGGTCGAGGATTTCGTCGATGTGGTTGGAACCAGATTCCTTCGGCCAGCACTTCTTGCCGAGGTCCCGTAGGGTTCGCAGAATCGCCGCGAGGCGCTTGGCGGTGATGCCTACATCGGCTGCAATGTGGCGTCGTTTGTACGCGCCACCCTCGATGGCGTCGATGACGGCCATCATCTCGTCGATGCGGGTGCCTTTGTAGTTTTCCTTGACGAAGTTCCGAAATGATTCGAATCGTTCAGCCGACGCCAACGTCACTTCGGAATCCTTGGCTTGACTCGCAACATCGTCGAGTATCGTCCGCGCGACGTCATCTTTGTCGTCGTCATCCTGCTTTTTCTCTAGCCTGATGTTTCGAAATCGCTTCTTCGAGTAGTCGACCAGTCGGCTCCGGTAGTGGAGCTTCAGGTACTTGAGAATCCTGCCCGTCCGTTCCTGGAGCTCCTCCGGATCAGCATTTGGAGTCACCAACTCATAGGCCTCCCACAGTCTTCGTACCGCGCGCCACGATCCGTCGTCGTCCTTCTTGTTCCAATTCTCCCGAATTTCGTCGAGGAGCTTCGAGTACACCTCGCCGTATTCACTGAGCGTGTAATCGAATTCTCTTTCGACGTTCCTCAAGGCCCGTTCGGCTGGGGGAGTGGGGCGGCGTCCGGGCTGACCAGCTACTTCTTGCTCGTGGCGATCATCGGGAAGCCAAGCTCGGAGACGCCAGTAGCTGGCGAGTGGATCGATCTCCCTGTTCTTGTTGTTGTCCAAGGTCCGACCCCCCCTCCTCCGTGCTGAGGAATAATAGGTCGGCGGGTCGGACTGCTTGTCGAGCGGCCGCATCGAGTGTGTTTGCGTTCTGGGTGATTGACAGGTCATTTTCATCTTCGTCTCGACAACGTCCGGGAGACCGAAAAACGAGTGTCGGCCACTCAGAGGCAACCTAAAGAACCGCTGATCAGGCAAGATTGGAGCGGCGATCATGGCTTTCGACATGTC
This sequence comes from Actinomycetota bacterium, assembly GCA_046093905.1. Taxonomy (GTDB): domain Bacteria; phylum Actinomycetota; class Acidimicrobiia; order Acidimicrobiales; family Ilumatobacteraceae; genus Casp-actino8. Next base: position 1,936 of record JBJTGN010000154.1, on the reverse strand, counting down.
AGGCGACGTCAAGTTCGTAGACGATGGAGATGCTTATCTCATCCGTGTAACTCATGATTTCGGCGTCCAGGAGGTCGTAGACGGCGGTGTCGAGCGACGGCAATTCGGGTTCGCGACTCCTCATGAAGTTGGACGACGACCACCACCAGTCGACTGGGCGATACCAGGTTGTCCGAGGGCGGTCCCAGAGCCATCTGAGCTTCGAATTCGACGAGAAAGCCTCGGCTTTCGGAAATGTGATTTCGACCACCGAGCCGAGAGAGCATCCGGCCCCGCTGGCGGTGGCCTCGGCTTTTGCCCGCGCACTGGCTGCAAGTTCCTCGTACACCTCGGCGGGTACGTCACTGGCTGTCTCGTACTCGACCGAGGGATTTTCGAACTTCAGCCCGGCCTCGACGAGTCCACAAATGAGGGCTCCGAAGTCTGCCGCAGGGAGTAGCTGAATGGTCGCCTCCCCTGCGAGCTTGGTGGTCGAACTCGTCCGACGACCATTGTCTTCCTCGAAGACGCGTTCGGACGGGACCTTGGGTGCCGATGAAACCACCAGGTCGCCGAGGCCGTCGACGATTGCGTTCAGCTTTCGAAGCTCGTTCTCGTATCCAAGGTAAGCCAGCTGGCGGCTCTCCCCTGTGGCTTCCAGTTTCACCTGGATGGCGATGTGCTTCGGCGGGCGGGGACGTTGGATCTTGTGTTGGACGGTGATGGTGGGTTTGTTCTTTTTGCTCATATGAGTGCAACGGGCGACAGCGCCAAAAACGTGCGTTGGCTGACGACAATTACCGAAAAACGTGCGTTGCCGTGCTGTGAACTCGACCTAGCGCAGGTGAGCGCCCAGGCGCCGAAGCAATTGGCGGACGTCACGCCACGCACTGTCGTCGTCGGTGTGGAGTCGGGCCTCAGCAAGAAGCTCGTCGAGACCGTCGCGAAGTCCCCGCTCGCTGTCGCTCAACATCCCGTCGAATTGCTTTTCCAGAAGAAACGCCGATCGGTCTGACGAAAGCATGCCCACGAGATCGATGAATCGCTCGAGATCCCTTGCGGCCTCGCCCACGTCTTGGTCGGTCGGGCGCATGGACACGATGTCGAGCGTGTCGTCCCATAGCTCCCGTTTGATCGGGTCGTCTTTCGGGATGAGTGCGGTCCCTATTCGACGATCGAGCATCTTGTTCGGAAAGGCGCTGCGGACGTCGTATACAACTTCGTGGAAATCTTCGTCACCCAATCCGTAGCCGACGAAAAGCATGTGTTTGGTGAACAACATGGCCTGAACGAGTCCGAACAGCGCGCGACTTCCACGACCGAGGTCGAGGAAGTTGTCCCTCGTGAAGACGAGTGAGGCTTCGTCGGCGATGGTGCCATGAAGTTTCAGCAACCAACGATCACTTTCTGATTGATTCGGAACAACCTTGATCGTTCCCGTCGTGGCGGTAGCCGCCTGCTCGAACAATTCATCCACGTTCGTGGTGATGAACTCGTTGCACGGCAGGGAAGCGATCAGACCATGTTGCAGCGAATATTTCGAGGTACTCAGTTTCGTGGAGAGGAGTCGAGCGAGGGATCCACCCTCTTTGGCCAATCGTCGCTGGAGAAGATTCGCCATGTCACGGGGATCCGTGAGTGCACGCAGTTCCTCGATTGTCGTTGGTGGTTTGGTGTCTGCACCGACGCTCTCGAGTACCGAAATCCATCCCGGCAACCCCGCACCGATGCTCACTCCTGCACCCATGAAGATGGCCGCTCGATCATGACGGAGAAGCGTGGCAAGTTCGACTGCCTTGGCGTGCAATCGGTCCTGATCGAACTCGAACCGCCATTGTGGGTCATCCCGCCACGAATCGTGTTCCCCGTAGCGAACTCGCTGGGCCGCGGCTTCCGATGTCGGTCCGAACGAAACCAAAATGACGTCGGCTTCGATGTTGCCGGCGTTCATTTGGTC
>JBJTGN010000153.1:0-2274 GCA_046093905.1 Actinomycetota bacterium | reverse complement strand
GCAGAAGGCGAAAAGGTGCGAAAGCCGCAAACGAGCAAGCGAACCCTCGGGGAACCCGTGAATCTCGACAAGTGGGACGTCGTCATCACCGAGAATCTGCCGCTCGTGCTCCGCCACAAACCGGGCATCATCGAGGTGTGGCGATGTTCGGTCGATTGGCAAGGGGTTGCCCATCAGCATGTGCAAATGGTGGATGAGCCGATCGTCATCGAACTCGCGGATGGTCGCGAATCACAGCAAACCAAGTCGCTTCTGAAGGCTGTTGCAGAACAGCGAACCAAACAGGCTCGACGCAGCACAGTGTGCACTTGGTGCGGTCGAGGCATGGTCAAGGGAGAGAGATACAGCACATATTGCTGTTATGACTGTGCGAGCACCGTGAAAGGCGTGGCGTTGTGAGAGCCGTGTGAGGAAGACATGCGCATCCAGTCCGCGCAAGCCAGACGCTGCGACTCGAAAACGATGCACTACTCCAATGGACTAGCGAGCGATTGTCGAATCTCGTCCTGCAATGAACGTGATCGTCGAGAGATCGAGTCGAGCTGACGGCTCTTCGTGAGCAGCGATCGTAGGAGAAAATCTGGGAGCTCGTGGATGCGCGTGGACAGGCCTTTCGATGGTGTGGGTCCACGGGTCCACATCACACCGATGATGGCTGACGAGATCAGTTGGCGGACGAATTCCGGATCGATCTCGATGAAGTCACCGCCGCTGATCGAGTCCTGCACCATCTGCCGGACTTGTCGATGAATGGAGGCAAGTTTTCGACGCTGGACCGAGAACTCCGATCCCTCAGGGACTTGTTCGTTCCTCACATACAGACCTCGCACGTCGAAGGGGAACTCCAAGATGTGCTGGACATCGAGAGCGAGATGGCAGTGGAGTCTCACCGGAGCCGACTCGCCAGCCCGATGGAGAAGCTGAAGGCGTGTAGTAACCCTGTCGAGATCGAGGTCGAGGAGGGCGACGAGAATCGAGTGTTTCGAGGAGAAGTGGTGGAAGAGAGATGGTTGACGAATTCCGACCGCATCCGCGATATCTCGAGTGGAGGTTCCGAGAAAGCCACGGGTGGCGAACAATTTCGACGCTTCGGAAAGGATTCGGTGTTGTGTCGAACCAGCCTGTGGCACGCCGCTCGTCATCGTTCCCCCGGTCGATTTCTGGACATCCCTACATTCGAGGTGTAGGGTGACCCGAGTCTATCGATCGATAGGGGATCGATCGCAATGCTCAGGGGGAACACCACATGAAGTCCAAAGCCTTGGTTTCGTCTCTCGCTGCGATGGCACTGATCGTTGGTGCCTGCGGCGGAGGCGACAGCAGTGAAACATCGTCACCACCAGACAGCAGTGATGTAGTGACCGACTCTCAAGCTCCTGCAGTTGAAGGGGGAGTATTGCGAGTTGGTCGGCCATGGCCCATCGACGGATTCAAAGGTGACAACTGCCTGAGTGCCGGTTCGGTCACGATGAATCTTCTCGTGTACGACACACTTCTGCGTATTCCTGCGAGCGGTGAAGGGACAGCTCCAGGTCTGGCGGAGAGTGTGACGTATGACGAGGCAACGAACTCGTACCTGATCAAGTTGCGCGAAGGCCTGACATTCAGCGATGGATCGCCACTGACCTCTGAAGACATCGTGTTCACGATCGATCAATGGCGTAATGGTCCGAACAATGGCGTGCTGTATGCCTCGATCACGGGGACAGAGGTCGTCGACGACCGCACTACTCGCGTCCTCCTTGCCGCTCCTGATGCACTGCTTCCTTACCTGTTCATGTGGTGCAACTCGACCGTCTATCCATCGGACTTCGGTGGCTTGTCGGAGGAGGAGTACTTCCAAAAGCCAATCTCAGCAGGACCGTTCACGGTTGCTGAGTGGACCAACCCAGGTGCCACCGAGTCGATTGTGCTCGAAGCCAATCCGAATCACTGGAACGGACCGGGAGGCGGAAGCAGCCTCGATCGAATCGAGTTCCAGGCTTCGCTCGACCCGAATCAGCAGCTGCTGGCATTCGAAGCGGGTGAACTCGATCTCATCGAGGTCGTCGATCCCTTCGCCGCTCGAGATTTGGACGAGTCGGTGCGAAAGAGTGCGGGAGTGCTTCCGATCACGTTGCTGACGCTGAATCAGAGCCGAGAGGAACTTGCCGATCCAACGGTGCGCGCAGCAATTTCACAGGCGATCAACCGTGACGACATTGCATCTCTCTTCGAGGGGACGGCCGAGCCGGCAACCGGAGTTCTTCCGGTGAATGTGGCTGGCTGGGCCCA
>JBJTGN010000152.1:0-2173 GCA_046093905.1 Actinomycetota bacterium | reverse complement strand
GCCTGATCCGGCGCTTTCGGTTGAGCCGGTCGCCATTGGCCGGCGGTCGATCTGCTTTGCCGGCCGCTTGTCCAGTGCGAAGGGGGCGGACCTGCTCCTCGACGCTTGGGAGATGGGAGCGCCGCCCGAACTGGATCTCGTCATTGTCGGTGACGGTGCGGAGCGTGCCCGTGCGGAGCGACTCGCCGCCCGGGACGACCGTGTGACCGTCATGGGGAACATCGACCGATCGGCGCTTCCGAGCATCATGGCGGCGTCGACTTGTGTGGTCGTTCCGTCCGTCTGGAACGAGCCCTTCGGCCGCGTGGCGGTCGAGGCCATGGCGGTCGGTCGTCCCGTGGTGGTCTCCGATCGCGGGGCTCTCCCGTCGCTTGTCAAGGGCGAGGTCGGGCGGGTCGTGTCACCTCGTCCGGAGGTGCTCAACGATGTGTTTCGGTGGGTGGCCACCGAGAACGACGATGTCCTTGCCCGCATGGGTCGATCGTCACGCCGACAGTACGAGGAGCGGTTCCGCCCCGAGGTCAATCTTCGGGTACTGCTCGACGGACTCGATCAGGCCGTTCTTGATCGCGAACGACGAGCGTGAGTACGACCGGTTGACTCAACCGGGCCGTCGCAGGTAAGTGGCGTCGAACTGGAGGAGCTGTGCCGTTTGCGGATCACGCAGGCCCGGCGTGACATCCACGAGTTGGAATCCTGCATCTAGGATCCGAGGGTGGAGCTGGTCGAACACGGCGCTCCTTTCGTACAGTTCTACGAGCGATTGCTCGAGGTGAATGGCGGTGATTCGCTCGAACGGTGTTCCGTCCAGCACGGCCGATTCGGCTCCCTGGACGTCGAGTTTGAGGAGCACCCGATCCTCTGTCCCTATGGTCTCGTCGAGGATCGCCCTCACCGTGGTGACGGGTACCTCGATGGAGCGAACGATTGCACTTTCGGGAGCAGCCCGGGTGTGTCGCTCCAGCATGGGGAGGAGGGAAGACGAGTAGACGTTGCCCGCGACGTGCAGGACAGATCGTCCCGGTTCGGCTCCGACGGCAGCGCACAGCACCTCCCAGTCGGGATCGCCGTCGGCCGAGGACTCGAGAAGTTTGAATGCCTCAGGGAGTGGTTCGCAGGAGATGATGCGCCCGCGGTGTCCTGCCTCGCGGAGCATACGCGCGTATCCGCCGGTCGCAGCACCGACGTCGAGCACGACGTCGATTGCGGTGTGCCGAAGGATGGCGGCGTGGGCGACCGCCGGGTCATTCTGAGGTCGCCACGGTTGGACGTCGACACCCAACCGCCGCGCGAGCCTGCGCGCCGAGTGGAGGAGCGAGGGGCGTTCGTTCATCAACTGCAGTCTCAGTGATGCGGACCTCCGTGGCAAGGTGGGCGACAGCTTCCGCCACGTGAGTCCCATTGAGACGCCGGTGGGGCGAGTGTCGCGATGATGGGTCTGTGCTCCGCAGCAGAGCGATTCACAGCCGGGTGGCCGACGTCCAGGCCGACTCACTGGCCGCAAGGGCCCGGCTACGCCGACACCGGAAGTTCCTTGAGGACTTTCCAGACGTCTCGTCGATGTCGATCGTGGACCTCGGCGGGACCGTAGATTATTGGGTGCGCAGCGGGATCTTTCCGGGGCGAGTCGTGCTCGTCAATCCAGGTCATTCACTCACTGGCGTGGATTGGCCGTCGTGGGTCGCTGTTGTCCAGGCCGACGGATGCGACTACAGGGGGCGTGGCGAACGCTTCGATCTGGCCTACAGCAACAGCGTGATTGAGCACGTCGGCGGGTTTGCGCGGCGCCAGCAGTTCGCTGACAGGATCCACGAGTTGGCACCCCGTCACTGGGTGCAGACCCCTGATCGGTACTTCCCGATCGAACCCCACTGGGGTGTGCCCGGAATGCAGTTCCTTCCCGACCGGGCACGGCTCTGGATCGCCAGTCGGTGGTCCTGGGGTCCACGGGGCGATTTCGAGCGCTCGCCGGAGCGGATCGCCGCCAACGAGGAAGCGTGCCTCATGACCGACCTGGTCTCGGCAACCGAACTGCGGAGGCTCTTCCCGGCGAGTGAGATCTGGTCCGAGCGGGTGGCGGGGATCTCCAAGTCGCTCGTGGCGATCGGGACGGGCGGTAGCGATCTCAGGCCAGCTTCATGAACATCTTCTGCACGTCGGCCACGTCGTAGCC
>JBJTGN010000151.1:0-17481 GCA_046093905.1 Actinomycetota bacterium | reverse complement strand
ATCGCCTCCATGCCCAGTCGAGCAGTCACCGGGTCCTGAGTTTCGAGCGGAGGTGCTCCGAGAGCGGTCAGTGCATCGAGAATCGCTCGTGTCTGGGGGTGCAGCGGCATGACGAGAATCATGCCACCGTTCTCGGCACCTGCAGGACACTCGGTCAGCGCTTGCGAGAAACCGAGAGTTCGTCTCCGTGCCAGATGCGCTTCATGTTCGGCACATGTCGCCAGATCATGAAGATGCTGATTCCGACTCCCGCAAGAATCTCTCCCAGTGGCCGTCCCGCCACGAGTTGGGCGCAGGGGAAGCCGATGGCGATGGCCAGAGATCCGAGCGATGCCTTCTTGGTGATCTTCGTGACCGAGAGCCACAGTGCGAGCATTGCCAGTCCGATGATCGGATACAAGGTCAGAACCCCGCCGCCGGTCGTGGCGACGCCTTTGCCACCTTTGAACTTGCGAGTGACGGGGAAGACATGGCCGAGAATGGCCGCAGCGAGCAGGGTCAAAGCGCCGGCATATCCAGCTACGAAGTATCCAGCAACGACCGACAACGAACCTTTCAGTCCGTCGAGGACGAAGACGAGAATGCCGAGCCTCTTGCCCATCAGTCGGTTGACGTTCGAGGCCCCAGGATTTCCCGAGCCACTGGCGGTGATGTCGACTCCGCGCGAACGCGCGATCAGAACCGCGCTCGGGAACGTTCCGATGAAATAGGCGACCGGAATGAGGAGCGCGATGACCAGCACGACGACAACACTATTTCGGTGACCTCGGGTTGTGTGCATCACGTGTGTGGGTCTTTCGGGGACCTCGGCAGGGCGCGCGGATGATGGGTACCCTTGCGGCAGTGTCCGAGTCAGAGGATTCTCCGAACGTTCCTCGCCGCGAGAGACGGGGCACGTCGACGTCCTCGTTCGGGTCTTCTCGCCGCGAGGGTCACGATTCCTCGGCGTTCTATGCACGTTTCGGCACGCCAGTGATCTCGCAAGATTCCGAAGTGGCGGATTCAGCCGCTGTCGAATCGATTCGCGACAAGATCTTCGTCGGTGATTCGCGCTCGATGAGCGACGTCCCTGATCGATCCGTCGGACTCGTCGTCACGTCCCCTCCGTATTTCGCCGGCAAGGCATACGAAGAGGCGCTCGGTGAGGGTCACATTCCCTCCGACTACGTCGATTACCTGCAGATGTTGCGTGACGTGTTCGCCGAATGTCGACGAGTTCTCGAACCCGGCGGTCGCATCGTGGTCAATGTTGCGAATCTCGGAAGGAAGCCATTCCGGTCCTTGGGAGCCGACGTCACTGCGATTTTGCAGGACGATCTTCAGATGTTGTTACGCGGTGAGATCGTCTGGTTGAAGCAACGGGGATCATCAGGAAGTTGTGCCTGGGGGTCTTTCCGGTCGGCCTCCAATCCGGTGTTGCGAGACACGACCGAGCGACTCATCGTTGCGAGCAAGGGGCGCTTCGACCGGGCCTGGACACCGAAGCAACGAGCCCAACGCCGAATGGCACACGAGTCGACGATGACGTCCGACGAGTTCATGGAAGCCACGATCGACGTGTGGGAGATTGCTCCTGAGAGCGCCACGCGCGTCAACCATCCCGCGCCGTATCCCGTTGCGTTGGTGGAGCGATGCATCGATCTGTATTCGTTCAGCGGCGACATCGTCCTCGATCCGTTCATGGGGTCGGGAACCACCGCGATTGCTGCTCGGCTGACAGGCCGCTCATTTGTCGGATACGAAATGGACGCGTCGTACGTCGACATAGCTCGTCGACGGATCGAGCACGAAGCAAGCCCGAATCTCGTCGACAAGCGCATGCAACACGACGACATTCGTACATTGCGCGACATCGTGGAAGACATCTTGAAACGAGCAGGTTGTGAGGTACTCGAGTGGGGAGTGCGCGTCGTCACCGGTTTCGATGTGTCAGGCAAGGCTCGCGCGACGCACGGCGGGGAGTTCCTATTCGATGTCGTCGGGGGAGCGATGCCCGGTCGATCAGGTCTTGCACGCGGTGATCTGATGTGGCGCGAGATCGGTCGGGCAGCGGTTGTCTTCGCTGCCAGACCGGATGTTCCCTTCATCGTCTTCTCGGCGGGATTGCCGGAGAAATCCGGCGGTGGTCTCGCCCTGCAGTCGACTGTTGGCGTTGGTCAGCCGATTTCGGCTGTGATTCATGTTGCGGATCTCGACACCGCCGTGGCCGATCTCGACCGGAGTCTCTCGGAAGTCTTCTCCGAGCTCGGTTAGATCTGCGCGGCCGCTCGGCGACGTCAGATTTGTACGGCCGCTCGGCGGCCGTCGAGCACGGCTTCGAGAACTGTTCGAGGGGCCACACAGTCACCTGCTGCGATCACGGGAACTTTCGCAATGATCGGCTCGGTCGGAAGTCTGAATCCTGCATCGACCACAGCGACACATTCGACCTCCTCGAATTGCCCGGAGAAACGATCCTGAACGCGCACAACGAGGGAACTGTCCTTCGACTTGCTGACGGACCGCGGGATGCTGCGGCGCAGGACAGTGACGCCCAGTTGGGCGAGTCGAACGTTGGCGGGTGCAAGATCACCTGTGCGAGAGAGTTCGTTGCCAGCAATGTTGTCGGGAGTGACGAGCACTGCGCGACGTCCGAGCGACTCGGCGTATGCGACGCCGATCGGACCCCCGATCGGATCGAGAATCACCACGGTGCCCTCGGCAGGAAGGTCGACCACCCGTCGGTGGATGTCGGCAATGTCGAAGATCGTGACACCGGTGTCGACGTCGATGTCGGGCACTGCCGGCACGGAGCCAGTCGCTTGCACGATGACGTCGAAGGTGCCGGTCTGTTCGGTGAGAATCGTGTTGGCATCGACGCCGAGCTCGACGGTGACCGACATGTGCTCGAGTTCACGGCGTTGCCACTCGACGAAAGGGGTCGCCGGACCACTCACCGCAGCGAGGCCGCCGGTGGCCGTCGCTCGATCGATCACATGAACCGTGTGCCCTCGCTCTGCTGCGACTCGAGCCGCTTCCATTCCTGCAGGTCCGGCGCCGATGACGAGGACGCGCCGGGGTTTCGATGTTGCGTCGTACCAGTTCGGGTCCCGGTTCTCGTGCCCCGATGTCGGCTCGACGACACACGAAACGATCGGATTCCGTGCATCACGGACTTGGCAGACCTGATTGCACAAAATGCACGGCCGAATTCGTGACGTGTCACTCGCAAGTTTGTTCGCGAGATCTGGATCGGCGATCTGCGCTCGAGTCATCTCGACCGCATCGCACACCGATTCTCCAGCGGGATCGACTGCCCATTCCGCTCGATCGGGATCGACGACCGAACCTTGAAGAAAGACTGCAACCGAGGAGTCGAGGCGTTCGCGAATCGACCGGCACGTGTCGATGTTGAAACCCGGACTCTCGTGAAAATCCGGACGTGTCTTTTCGACCGAGAAGATCGAACCTCGGACCACGACGACGTAATCGACCTGCCCCGAATCGTTCGTGCAGAGGTCTGCGGCAACATCTGGAGCCATCTGCGGGGTGATCCCGGCCCACGGGGCGAGCTCATCGCAACTCAGCCGGAGGACGACGATGGCCTCAGAGTTCGAACTGTGAGCAGCACTGGTCACCGCAGCGATGATCCGTCGTGCGAAGAGCAGGCGATCCGACCCCCACACATCGTCGCGGTGGTTCGTCAGACCCGACATGAACTGTCGGACCAGGCTGTGTTGACCGATGTTGATCTCGACGCCATCGCATCCAGCATCGACAGCTCGACGAGCGGCGTCGGCGAAACCGTCGATGACTGCCTCGATATCACGATGTTCCATCCACTTGGGAACTTCGCGGGTGTTCACTTCCGGCACACGCGATGGCGCCCACAGCGGAGCTTGGGAATATGCCGAAGATCCTTGGACTCCAGCGTGATCGAGAGATGCAATGACGAGGCTTCCGTGTGCATGACACGCCTCGGAGATCATGCTCCAACCGGATTCGCAACCTTCAGCCAACGGTGAGCGTTCATAGGGCCAATCACTCGAATGGACGCTTGCGCCCTCGGTGACGATGATGCCGCACCCACCGCGTGCACGTCTTTCGTAGTACGCACGGTGGCGATCCGAGAAGGTGCGCTCGTCCGTCCCCAAATTGGTGACGTGCGGTCCGAACATGATGCGGTTCTTCGCCGTTCGACGGCCGAGGGTCAACGGCTCGAGTAGACGCACGCTCGTAGTATCGCCGAATTCGAGCCCGAGCGAGACATTTGGTGAACTCGTCTCAGGTTCCCATCATCACTTCTACGAACCGCCGAAGGAAATTTCAGCGCGCAGCAACGGATTTGAGCGTGAGACTGACCGGCGTCGAGCGAGTTGGTCGTGAGTGATCGAGTGAAGGCCGTGGAACCAGGTTCGGCTCGACATCGGCGAGGAGATGTTCACCGTCCCCGCCGACGCACTCGGGATCAGGCCCGTCGAGTGGCAGCCCGGTGAAGAACTTGGCAGCCATGCATCCGCCTTGGCATGCATCGAAACTGCCACATGAAGCGCATGCGCCGGCCGACTGCGGTTCGCGAAGAGATGTGAAGAGATCACTCGTCTTCCAGATCGTGGCGAATCCCGCATCCCGAACATTTCCGGCTCGAAACTCTTCGTGTATCACGAACGGGCATGCGTAGACGTCCCCGATCGGATCGATCAGACACACCACACGACCGGCGCCGCACATGTTGAGTCCAGGCAGTGGATCACCGAGGGCATTCAGGTGGAAGAACGAATCTCCAGTCAGGACATTCTCGCCGTGTGCGAGGAGCCATTCGTAGATCTTGCGTTGTTGAGCATTGGTGGGATGAAGTTCGTGCCATGTGTCGGCACCTCGTCCCGAAGGGCGAAGACGAGTGATGCGCAATTGGGCTCCATACGAATCGGCGAGTCGTTTGAACTCGTCGAGCTGGGAGACGTTGTGACGAGTCACGACAACTGAGATCTTGAAGGGGCCGAATCCTGCATCGCGCACATGGTCCATGGCACGGCGAGCGAGTGCAAACGATCCGACACCTCGCACGGCATCATTGGTTGCTTCATCGGTTCCGTCGAGGCTGATCTGAATGTCGAGATAGTCGAGAGCTGCGAGTCGTCGAGCCTTTTCCTGATCGATGAAGGCGCCATTCGTCGAGAACTTCACGCCGATGCCGTTGCCGATCGCATACTCGAGCAATTCGAAGAAGTCGCGCCGAACCATGGGCTCGCCTCCGCCGATGTTGATGTAGAAGACCTGCATCTCGCGAAGTTCGTCGAGCACTCGTTTGGCTTCGGCAGTCGACAGTTCACGGTCGTCGCGTTGTCCACTGGACGAAAGGCAGTGGACACACTGCAAATTGCACGCGTAGGTCAGTTCCCACGTGAGGCAGATCGGGGCATCGAGCCCCGACTTCATCTGTTCAACGAGTTTCGGTGCGCTCACGGACGATCTCCGATGTTTCGAGGGAAGAGAGAGCCTGCACGAATGCAGGCCAACGATCTCGAGCCACGCCACAGGCATCGAGGGTTGATTGCAGATCTGGATGGCTCGCAAGAGATTCCACGACGTGCACGACGTCGGGATGTTTGAGGAAGATCAAACGACGATTGCCGTAATGGTACGCAAGGGCACCGAACGGTTCGGGCCGAACCGCGACCTGAGGATGCAGTTCGAGACAGGAATCGAGGGCGATGCCCATGAACCGAGGAGCGGGTCAGTAGACGCCGCACATCCCGTCGATCGAAATTTCCTCGATCAGCATCTCGGATTCGATTGCCGGCATCGCAGCGGTCTCCGACGAGGAAGGGCTGTGTGTTTCGGCTTCGACCCGTCCGTCGAGAATCGGGGCGTTTGCGGTCGGAGTGCTCATGCGAGAAGCGTACCGCGACTCGGGAGGCGACCGACTACCGTTCGACTATCCAACAGAACCGCCGAGGGGGTGGTTCGGGACAGTCGGGGGTAGACGATGAAGACAAAGGCAGCAGTCCTCTGGGAACTCAACTCGCCATGGAGTGTCGAAGAGATCGAACTCGATGAGCCGAAGTTCGGTGAAGTACTCGTCGAGATGAAGGCCTCCGGCATGTGCCACAGTGACGAGCACCTCGTGACGGGAGACCTTCCCTTCGCTCTTCCGATCATCGGTGGACATGAAGGTGCAGGAATCGTGCGCAAGGTCGGCGAGGGAGTGAGCTGGCTCGAGCCCGGTGACCACGTCGTCTTCGGCTTCATCCCGTCGTGTGGTCGCTGTCCGAGTTGTTCGACTGGACATCAGAACCTGTGCGATCTCGGCGCGTTGATGGGCATCGGTCGCCAGATCACCGATGGCGGAGCCCGTCATCATGCACGTGGCCAGGATCTCGGTTTGATGTGTCTGCTCGGCACGTTCGCCCATCACACCGTCGTCAATGAGGCGAGCTGCATCAAGATCGAAAAGGATCTGCCTCTCGACAAGGTATGTCTGCTCGGTTGTGGAGTTGTCACTGGCTGGGGTTCGGCCGTCTACGCAGCTGAGACCAAGCCCGGTGACACTGTGGTCGTCGTCGGAATCGGCGGTATCGGAGCCAACGCCGTGCAGGGCGCGAAGTTGGCTGGCGCCAAGCGCATCGTTGCGATCGATCCGGTCGAGTTCAAGCGCGAGAAAGCGATGGAGTTCGGAGCGACTCATACGGCATCGTCGATGACCGAAGCCGTGGCATTGCTGCAGGACATCACATGGGGCACGATGGCCAACAAGGTGATCATGACGATGGGCGTCGGTTCCGGTGCTGTGATGGCCGAAGCAATGGCCCTTGCGTCCAAGCGCGGTCGCGTCATCGTCACCAATATCCATCCAGCACTCGAAATGTCGGCCACCATCAACTTGCTCGACGTGACATTGATGGAGAAGCAGGTCGTTGGTTCGCTGTTCGGATCCGGCAATCCGCGCGCCGACATTCCCAAACTGGCCGGTCTCTACCGTGAAGGTCAGTTGGACCTCGACGGTCTGGTCACCCGCACATACCCGCTCGAAGGCGTCAACGAGGGTTACGAGGCAATGCGTCGGGGCGAGAACATCCGCGGAGTTCTCGTCTACGACTGAGAATCAGTCGGAGCGAGATCGTGACTGAGAATCAGTCGGAGCGAGATCGCAACTGAGAACCGGTCCGACAGCCGGCTCGACCGACCGGAATGGTTCGGGTCAGGGCTCGGTGGATAGCGTTACGTCCGTCGGCGCGAAGGTCGTGCCGACAGGGGGGTGACACGCCATGTCGGAAATCCGCAAGTCCAGAGCCGCCGTGTTGTGGGGCATGAACGAGCCGTGGAAGATCGAAGAGATCGAGATCCACCCTCCGAAGCACGGCGAGGTGATCGTTCACTGGCGTGCGGCCGGAATGTGCCACAGCGATGAGCATCTCGTCACTGGCGACATGGTTCCTCCGAAGGAAGTCTGGCCGCTCATGGGCATCGAGGACTTCTATCCGATCATCGGCGGCCACGAAGGTGCAGGTGTCGTGGTCGAACTCGGACCCGGAGTGCACAGTGTGCAGGTCGGTGATCACGTCTCGGCCTCGTTCGTTCCGTCGTGTGGTCGCTGTCGATACTGTTCGACAGGTCGTCAGAACTTGTGCGACAACGGAGCGAAGACATTTGTCGGCGGCATGATCACCGACGACACTCATCGACACTTCGTCAAGGGCAAGCCCGTCACTCTCATGGCCAAGGTCGGCACGTTCAGCGAGTACTCCTGCGTATCGGAACAGTCGATCATCAAGGTCGAAAAGGACATCCCTCTCGAGTGTGTCGCACTTGTGTCGTGTGGAGTCGCTACCGGTTGGGGATCTGCTGCACATCGCGCTGGCACTCAGGCAGGTGACACCGTCGTTGTCGTCGGCTGCGGTGGCATCGGCATGAACGCAGTCCAGGGTGCGCGTATGGCAGGTGCGAAGCGCATCATCGCCGTCGACCCCGTCGAATTCAAACGTGAAAAGGCAATGGAACTCGGCGCGACGCACACCTATGCCTCGATGGCAGAAGCCATGCTTCCCGTGATGGAGATGACGTACGGACAGATGGCGGATCGCGTGATCATGACCCCAGGTGTTCTGCACGGAGAGATGATGGGCGAGGGCATGAACCTGGCAGGTAAGGGTGGAACGGTCGTTGTCACGGCCATCTCGCCGATCGCCAGTGAGACTGCGAACATCAACTTGTTCAATCTGGCCATGTGGAACAAGGAGATCAAGGGAACGATCTTCGGCTCGCTGAATCCTCGAGCAGATATTCCTGCCCTCCTCGACATGTACCGAGCCGGCCAACTCAAACTCGACGAACTGATCACCAATCGCTACACACTCGATCAGATCAATGAGGGGTACGACGCAATGCGCGATGGCAGCAACATCCGCGGCGTCATCGTCAATTCGTGACCGAATCCGTTCAAGCAACTGAAAGATTCTCGATGGCTGCGACCGACCGGAACACCCTCATCACATCTCTCGATTCGGCAGTTGTCGGTCGGCGGCGAGAAGTGGAATTGGTCGTTGCCGCGCTCGATGCCGGTCGACACGTGCTCCTCGAAGGTCCTCCGGGAACAGGGAAGAGCACGTTGTTGCGCGCAGTTGCCGAAGGAATGGGTATCGGGTTCGTCTTCGTCGAGGGAAATGCCGAATTGACCCCAGCCCGTCTGGTCGGCCATTTCGATCCTGCGCGTGTTCTCAACGAGGGGTACGACGCATCGGTGTTCGTGGACGGTCCGCTCGTCACGGCATTGCGAGAGGGCTCGCTTCTGTACGTCGAGGAGATCAACCGTATTCCCGAAGAAACGCTGAACGTATTGATCACCGTGATGAGCGAGGGAGAACTCAACGTTCCCCGACTCGGTCGAATTGCCGCTTCCGACGGTTTTCGTCTCGTGGCTGCAATGAACCCCTTCGATGCCGTGGGTACAGCTCGAATTTCCGGAGCCGTCTACGACCGCGTGTGTCGAGTATCCGTTGGCTACCAGTCGGCAGAAACCGAACGGGAGATCGCAGCTCGTCACGTCGCTGACATCCCGAGTGATTGGATGGGTAAAGTCGTCGAACTGGTCCGACTGACTCGTTCCCATCCAGATCTGCGTGTGGGGTAGTCCGTGCGCGGATCGATCGACATGGCGGCGGTCGCAAAGTCGCTCGCCTCGGTTCGATCTTCGACGATCGCCGATGCAGGTGTGGGACTCGACGCGGCGCTCGTTGCATTGTCTGGTCGAGTGCGGGTGCGCGAGGGCAGTGTGCGCACGGCAGAGGACATCGTCACCGAAATCTGGAACGAGGTATTCGCCCCTGCTGCGGGCAGTGGTGGGGGAAAAGCGAACGCCCCGACGGGGGCGACCCGGTAGCACAAGAGGGTGGTGCGGCCGATCAGGCCGTGAGTGAAGCATCGAAACGGACGTTGTCGCGTCGGGAACTCGCAAAGCATCCGCAATTCGAACAGGTATCGCCTGAAGTCGGCGAGCTCGATGAGGCTGCTGTCGATGAGGGAATGGAAGAGGATCCCGATGCGATGCTCGCACTCCTTGCCGACCTCACGGGGGCAACTGATCCTGCTCTGCGCGACATGGCTCGGCGTCTCGCTGGCCGACTGTTTCTCGACGTGTCGAAGCGCGGTCCTGTCGAACCACGCGGGATCGGCAAGATGGCAACGATGCGTTATCGACCAGAAGCTGGTGACATCGATGTCGATGCATCTCTGCCGGAGATCGTCGATGCGAAGGCCGCTCGTCGAGCGCTCGATGTCGACGAGTTGAGGATTCGCCACTGGGTGAAGCCGGGAACGGCGATCTCTCTGCTCGTCGACCGCAGCGGGTCGATGGGGGGCAAACCGCTCGCCACATCGGCGATGGCCGCGGCTGCTGTCGCTTGGAGAAGTCCGATGGACTACAGCGTGATTGCTTTTGGAAAAGACGTCGTCGTCGCAAAGAGCCAGGACGTTTCGAAAGCAGATGAGCGAGTCGTCACCGACGTTCTCGCACTGAGAGGTTTCGGCACAACGGACCTTGCCGGGGCTCTGCGAACGTCAGCGGATCAACTCTCACGCAGTCGAGCGGGTCGTCGGATCACCGTTGTGCTCAGCGATTGCCGAGCAACGGTGGAAGGCGATGTCGAAGCAGCCGCTCGGTCTCTCGACGAAGTGGTGATCATCGCACCTGCAGGAGACGATCTCGAGGCACGACAGCTCGCAGTGCGTATCGGTGCTCGACTCGCCGTCATCGACGGACCGAGTGACATTCCGTCAGCGATTCGAGAAGTAATCGGCGACTGACGGCGACGATCCAGTCAGGGTTCACTCAGTCAGCGACATGCCGAAATCAGCGACATGATGGATCATCGGCAGGCAGAATGCCGACAGCATTCGACTCCATCAATGCTTCTGGCGTAGAGGCCGCTGTGGGAGCTTCGGTGACGGGTGTCGTGGACGGGGCTGCACCCGGGATCGTTGTCGGTTCCGCCGGCGCGGCGGACAGGAAAGCTTCGCCGCGGAACACCGCGAGAATTGCCGTCATGATCTCGGTGTCGAGTGTCGGCAAGATGACCGACTGACCGCCGACGTTGGCTCCCTCACCTTCGACTTGGTAGGTCCGCATCGTTGCAGGGTCGAGATCCTTCATCGCGAGCGCAAGTTCGAGAATCTTGCCAGCCGTCAGTTCACTGTCGAGGATGACGTGTTCGATCCCGGCGTCGATGAGTTGTTTCGCGATCCGCGGGCTTCCACTTCCACGATCGATGGCCTTTTGAATGGCGCGTCGCAAGAAATCCTGTTGACGAGAAATTCGACCCCGATCGGCATTCCCGTCGGTGACCCACGCCTTCTTCGTCTCGTCGAAGTATCGGAGCTTTCGCGAGCGAACGTAGGCGAGACCCTCTTCTCCGCCGAAGTTGTGACAGCCTGCGGATTCGATCAGAAGGCCGGTGTTCTCGTCCTTGATCGGCGTGCTGAAGGGAACTTTGACACCACCGACCGCATCGACGATTTGTTTGAAGGCACAGAAGTCGATGTTCACGTAGTGGTCGATCTTGATGCCGAAGTTGTCGAAGATCGTCACAATGAGACGATTCGGATCGTCCCGATTGAACGCGCTGTTGATTCGACCCTTCGTCGTCTTGCCGCCGAGGCGAACCCAGAGATCGCGGGGAAACGAAAGGACGGCAGCTGCCTTGGTCGTCGGATCGAGGCGCAGAACCATGATCGTGTCGGCTCGTTCGCCGAAGCCGGTTCTGTCTCCGAATGCGCCCGCGTACGGAGAGTCGGGATCGACACACGCTCCGTTGTCGCTTCCAGTGATCAGGAAGTTCTTTGCAGTGAGGTCGACAACATCACCCTGCGGACCTGCAATCGGTGCCTGCGGGAGAGTCAGTGCGGTTGCGCCGCCGATGATGGACACGACCTTGCGATCGTTCGCTTTTTCGCTTCCGTAGTAAATGACCACTGCGGCGATGAGGCATGCGGCAGCAACAGAGGTGTTGAAGACGAGCACGAAACGCTGAGCCCAGGTGCGGCGACGCTTCGGGGAATGATCTTGGTTCTCGGGAGTGTTCACGACTCGCTCAACCTATCCGGCGACTGCAGGCTCTGTCAGAGCGCCTGGTTGGGCATCAGGAGTGTCAACGAGTGCCTGGAGGATCAGGTGGTGGGGGCAAGCTCCACGTCGACGCGAACCGCTGTGCCAGCCGACTCGTCGACGATCTCCCATTCCTGGACGCTTCCAGCTTCGGTGATGTCGGTGCGCACCGAATCGAACATGTCGCGCGTCTGCGCATCGCAGTGCAGTCGGGCACGAACCACCGATGTCTTCTGGGACGTCTTTGCTTCGGTCTTCGCTCGTCGGATCTGTCCGAGAATGTCACTCGAAACTGCAAGAAGTGCTTCGGTTGGCGCCGACTCGGACCCAGTGGATGTCGCGAGTTCGCCGGCAGACGGCCACGATTGAAGGTGAATCGATCCCTCGTTCCACCATCGCCAGACGGCCTCGGTCGTGAAGGGCATGAACGGCGCGAACAGTCGCTGAAGGGCCGACAAGGCGACGCGCATTGCTGCGAGCGCTGACGACGCGGCTTCGTCACCTTGTGAACCGTAGGCACGACCCTTGACGAGTTCGACGTAATCGTCGCAGAACCACCAGAAGGTGGACTCTGTGCGCTCGAGGGCTCGCGCATAGTCGAATTCTTCGAACGCATCTGTGGCTTCGCGAGCAGTCGCCGCGATCCGAGCGAGCATCGCCAGATCGATGGGGTGTGTCGTCGTGGCGCCGGCCGCAGGCATCGGAAATCCGAGGACGAATTTCGAGGCATTGAGCAATTTCATTGCGAGTTTGCGCCCGACCTTCATCTGCTCCTCGCTGAAAGCAGTATCGACACCAGGCCGCGCGCTTGCTGCCCAATAGCGCACCGCATCGGAACCGAAGTTGTCGAACAGGTCCATCGGTGTCACGACATTGCCTTTGGACTTCGACATCTTCTTCCGGTCGGGGTCGAGGATCCAACCGGACAGAGTCGTGTTCGCCCATGGCAGCGAGTTGTGTTCGAAGTGCGCTCGCACAACCGTGCTGAACAGCCAAGTTCGGATGATGTCGTGTCCCTGTGGTCGCACGTCCATGGGAAAGACACGAGAGAACAGATCGTCGTCGTCACCCCACCGTCCGGCGATCTGCGGTGACAGCGACGATGTCGCCCACGTGTCCATCACATCTGGGTCACCCATGAATCCGCCGGGTCGGTCACGCTGATCGGGTGAGTAGCCAGGTGGGACATCGGTCGATGGGTCGATCGGAAGTGACGCTTCGTTCGGGACGATCGGTGACTCGTAGTCGGGTTCACCCGCTTCGTTCAGCGGATACCAAACCGGTACCGGTACGCCGAAGAACCGCTGACGGCTGATGAGCCAGTCCCCGTTGAGGCCCTCCACCCAATTCGAATAGCGATGTCGCATGTGATCGGGGTGCCAGGCCAACTGTTGGCCGCGTTCGAGAAGTGACGAGCGAAGATCTGCATCTCGTCCGCCGTTTCGGATGTACCACTGGCGACTCGTGACGATCTCGAGAGGTCGGTCACCCTTTTCGTAGAACTTCACCGGGTGGACGATGGCTCGAGGTTCGCCGATGAGAGCGCCTGACTCACGGAGGGACTCGACGACGGTGGTCTGTGCCTGATTGATCTTCGCTCCTGCGATGAGCGCGTACGCGGCGCGACCTTCGGCGGAATCGAGGCCGGACGGCGGAGTGGAGACGATGCGGCCGTTGCGATCGATGATCGGGCGCGTCGGCAGATTCAATTCGCGCCACCACAGCACGTCGGTGAGGTCACCGAAGGTGCAGATCATTGCGATACCCGTTCCCTTGTCGGGTTGTGCGAGCGGGTGGGCCAGGATCGGAACCTCGACGCCGTACAGCGGCGTGCGAACTGTCGAGCCGAAGAGTGGCTGGTAACGCTCGTCGTCGGGATGGGCGACGAGTGCAACACATGCAGCGATCAGAACCGGTCTCGTGGTGTCGATGACGACGTCACCGCCGCCATCGGTTCGAGCGAATGCCACTTGGTGGTACGCACCTGGGCGTTCACGGTCTTCGAGTTCGGCTTGGGCGACCGCAGTCTGGAAGTCGACGTCCCAGAGTGTCGGTGCTTCCTGTGTGTAGGCCTCTCCGCGTGCAAGATTGCGCAGGAATGCCTTCTGGCTCACTCGGCGGCTACGTGCTTCGATGGTCGTGTAGAGAAGGGTCCAGTCCACGGACAGACCAAGTCTGCGGAACAGGTCCTCGAACACCTTTTCGTCCTGATGGGTCAGTTCGTCGCACAACTCGATGAAGTTCGGTCGCGAGATCGCAACTGGTTGATGATCCTTCGGGGGGTCGCCGTGAAATGGCGGCTGGAAACCCGGTTGATAGGGAACTGATGGATCGCAACGGACGCCGAAGAAGTTCTGAACGCGTCGCTCAGTGGGAAGTCCGTTGTCGTCCCAGCCCATGGGATAGAAGACGGCCTTGCCGCGCATGCGCTGGTAGCGAGCGACCGTGTCGGTGTGCGTGTAGGAGAACACATGTCCCATGTGCAGCGAGCCGCTGACCGTCGGCGGCGGGGTGTCGATGGCGAAGACCTGATCGCGGTTCGCATTCCTGTCGAATCTGTAGGTCTGCTCTTCGGTCCACACCTGATCCCACTGAGATTCGATGCCGTCGAGAGTGGGCTTATCGGGGATCGCAGCCATGGGTGCCAAGGTTACGGGGGCGTAGGCTCGTCTTTCATGTTCCGGCTCTACGACACCGCGACGTCCGAAGTGCGCGCTCTCGAACTGCGTGAGCCAGGTCGGGTCGGCATCTATTTGTGCGGACCGACTGTCTATGGACCCCCTCACCTCGGACATGGTCGTGCGACGCTCGTCTACGACATCTTGCGGAGGTATCTCGAGTGGACCGGACTCGAGGTGCGTCTCGTGTCCAACATCACCGACATCGACGACAAGATCATCGATCGAGCGAACCGTGAACAACGACCCTGGCAGGAGATCACCGACAAGTGCGAGAACATCTGGTTTCGCGCCATGGAGAAATTGAACGTCAAGAGGCCGACTGACGTCCCTCACGCCACCGAATTCGTCGAATCGATGGTGGCGATGATCGGTGAACTGGTCGATCGAGGTGCGGCGTACCCGACCGAGGATGGTGTGTACCTGAGCGTCGAGTCCGTCCCGGACTACGGCCTCCTCGCTCATCAGAGCCTCGACGACATGTTGGCCGGTGCAGGTGAACGCGAGGTGCTCGGCGCTCAGAACAAGCGACACCCCGCCGACTTCGCGCTCTGGAAACTGAGCAAGCCCGGTGAACCGTCGTGGCCGTCGCCGTGGGGTCCTGGTCGTCCCGGTTGGCACAGCGAATGTGTCGTGATGAGCCTCGACATTCTCGGAGAGAACTTCGACCTGCACTGCGGCGGCATGGATCTCAAGTTCCCTCACCACGAGAACGAGCGTGCTCAGGCAGTTGCCCTCGGCCGCCCGTTCGCCCGTCATTGGATGCACAACGGCTTCGTCGTCGACACCGAGGGCGAGAAGATGTCGAAGAGTCTCGGCAACGTTGCCAATCTGCTCGACCTCGTCGACCAGTACGACCCGCGCGCCTACCGTCTCGTTCTACTCCAGACTCACTACCGGAGCCCGGTGCGCGTGAGCGGTGACAACATCGAAGCCTCGTGCAACGCTCTCACCGGACTGGATTCGTTCGCAGCTCGTCTGCGCCCGATTGCAGCCGGAGCTCGTCCGGATGAGGTGACACTTGACAAGTTTCGTGAGTTCATGGACGCTGACCTCGACACGTCATCGGCAACGGCGCTGTTGTTCGACACCGTTCGCCAAGCCAATGCTGCTCTCGACACCGATCCGCAAAGAGCAGGGTCTCTCGCCGCAGCGGCATTCGAGATCTGTACAGCATTCGGTCTCGAACTGAAGCAGCAGGACGTGATTCCTTCCGACGTCGCCGCGAAGGCAGCGCAGCTCGATGCTGCTCGTGTCGCAAAAGATTTCGCGGTTGCTGATGCTCTGCGAGAAGAACTGCAGCGAGACGGTTGGATCGTCGAAACGACGAAAGACGGCACGGTCGTCCGTCAGCGGTAGTCGGTGAACTCTCGGACCGTCGAGAAGATCGAATCGAGGACTGCGAACACCGGAGTGCTGTCCATCAACTTCTGCGAATCGCCTGTGAGTCGAATCCGACCGGTGATGAACGCCTGCTGAGCGTTGAGAACGTGCGTTGCAACCGCCACAGCAGTTTCCCAGTCCTGTTCGAATCGGACGTCTTCGGGGTGCGCAGGTCCTGGTCCGAAGCTGGCGAAGCCGTCACCGATCTGCAAGTGATACGTGACGTCACCTTCAGGTCCGCCGAGGACGGTTTGGGTGAAGCCAACCGTGTGGTGGCGGGCAACCTCTGACATCTCGGAACTCGCCGCAACCGCATGGGTGAGGGCATCGATCCAGTCGAGGCTGAGGTAGCGCACGCGTTCGGTGGGAACGTCCTGCGTCGACATGCTCCTAGTCTGCCACGGGATGGATGCGAACTCCGGGGAGAGCCGAGACCACCGCATCTCGGATTCCGCCTCTGAGAGATCGATGTCGCCGAGTGAAAGAGATGAACTTCCTCACGACTCGTGTGTCGCTGAAGAGTGGGACTTCGGGTGGTGGAGTCCAGACGGTGAAATCGCCGGCTACACCTCCTATCGCCTTCGAGGTCGCGCTCAGGTCTGGTATTGCTGGGCTCTGTGGCGACGCCACGAACCGCTGTTGCACGTGACCGAGTTCGACATCACCCGCAGATCGAATCCAATGATCGCCAAGGCTTCGGCTCTCTGGGCCGAGTACACCTGTGATGCGCCGTTCGAGCAGTGGACGCTCGGGAACGAGACGTACGCGGTCGAGTTGGACGATCCCGCAGATGCTTTGGGTCGCGCCTATGGAAGGGCTGTACCGATTGCGAGTGATCTCGAGTGGTACGCGACAGCTGATCCGGTGTCCATTCGGGGCGGGTACACCCAGGAAGGCCGTCTCCTCGGGACGGTGGAGACGATCGAGGGACCTCTCGAACTCGCTGATCTCCGGGCGAGCCGCACCCACCGCTGGTCCCTCACGAGCGAGCTGGCGGAGGTCGTGTCCGGCCCGATCGTTGCTCACCTCGGTCCGCGCATGCCCTTTCGATTTCCCGATGGGACCACGCGTGATCTGTACCTCACTCCTGACGGGTTGCGGTCCACTTCGTCGCTGTGACGATTGACGCCCCGCCGGCTTTCGCGGTGGTTTCGGCATGTATGCGGGCAGAGGAGTAGCGTCGAGTCCGGCTCGACCCAGCAGGGTCGGAACGTGGCTCGTGACTCGTCGGTCGGTTCCGTCGGTCAGTTCGTGGGAAAGGCGCAAGGCAACATGGCGCAATCAGTGATGAAGAAGTCGGGGGCTCAGGGGTCCGAGACCGTTCGAGGTCCCGTCAGCGGAACTGCAGTGGAGCGACAAGCTCGCCGCCGCCGTCGGCCGTACCTCGTCGAGTTGTACTCGACAGCGGTCGGCAAGAAGTACGCAATGGCGATCACGGGTCTCGGATTGCTCGGATTCGTCTTCTTCCACATGATCGGGAACTTGAAGATGTACTTCGGCGCGAGCGACCTCAATGGCTATGCGCACTTCCTCGAGAAGTTGCTGTATCCGTTGATGCCCGAGAAGGGAACTCTGTGGCTCCTCCGAGCTGGACTGATCGCAATGGTGGTGATCCACATCCACGCGGCGTATTCGCTCACCGTGTTGAACCGCAAAGCCCGTCCGATCGGTTATCAGAGTCCGCGTGATTATCAGATCGCAAGTTTCGCCAGCCGCACGATGCGGATGACGGGAATCGTCGTGGCACTGTTCATCGTCTGGCACCTCCTCGACCTCACCTTCGGAACGGTCAACGATTACGTGGGTACGAAGGATGAAGAAGGGTTGAAGGATGTGTACGGA
>JBJTGN010000150.1:0-2944 GCA_046093905.1 Actinomycetota bacterium | reverse complement strand
CGGCCATGTGACGACCGAAGACATGATCGACTGCACCGAGCGCGCCCGCAATCGCATCTTCAATCTCGGCTACTACACATGGGTGGAACAGCAGGGGACACCCTTCGAGTTGTTCGAAGCGCGCCGGGACCAGTCCTTCTGGGTGGGTCTGCGTCGGTATCTCCCTGTGTGGGACGAAATGATCAGCGAGTTCAACAGCCGCGTTGCCGGCTGATCATTCGCCAACAGACGGTTTCACCATGGCCATCATCGGATATCGGTGTGCTCGTTGCGGAGCAGGGTTGCCCGTGTCCTCTCTCATGCCGTGGCGCTGTCCGCACGAGAGTGGTGACCGTCGGCATGTTCTGCTGCTCGAAGACGATGGTGGTCCATTCGTCGCCGATGGGGTCGACGCGAATCCGTTCATTCGCTTTCGCCATCAGATGGCGTGGTGGGCTTTCGGGCGGTCACGCGGCATGGCAGACGACGAACTGGTCGGATTGGTGAACGACCTCGACGACGAAATCATGAGCGTCGACGACACGGGCTTTTCGATGACTCCCTACGGACGATCGCCAGAGTTGAGCGATGCTCTGGGGTTCACCGACTACGGCGGTGTGTGGATCAAGGACGAGACTGGGAATGTTGCCGGCAGCCAGAAGGCTCGTCATTTGTTCTCCATTCTCCTGCACTTGAGGATCGCCGAACATCTCGGACTGACCCCGTGGAAATACGTCGACGATCGCCCGGCGCTCGCGATTTCGTCGTGTGGCAACGCGGCGATCGCGGCTTCAACTCTTGCGGCATCTGTCGACTGGCCGATCGACGTCTTCATTCCCGAATGGGCCGGTGGAGTCGTCGTCGACATCCTCGACGAACTGGGAGCACGTGTGAACCGGTGTCCTCGGCGACCAGACGATCCAGCAGGTGACCCGACTGTTCTTCGCTTTCGCGAGGCAGTGGCGGCGGGAGCCATCCCCTTCAGTGTTCAGGGACCGGAGAACGCGTTGTGTCTCGATGGAGGGCGCACAATCGGCTGGGAGATCGCCGATCAGATTCGAGCCACAGCGGCACCGTCTCTCGATGCAGTCTTCGTACAAGTTGGAGGGGGAGCATTTGCCGCTTCCGTTTCACGAGGCCTGAGTGAAGCCGGCATGAATGTGCCGCTGTATGCAGTGCAGACGCAAGGGTGTGCACCTCTCGCTCGGGCGTGGGCGTCGGCTCGTCTCGAGACGAACCCTGCGGCGAATTGGGCAACGCACATGTGGCCGTGGGAGTCCGAGCCGCGGTCACTGGCCGATGGCATCCTCGATGACGAGACATATGACTGGGTTGCCGACGTCGAGCAGCTGCGGCGAACTTCAGGAGAAGTCGTCGTAGCCAGCGAAGACTTGGTTGTTCTTGCGTCGACGATGGGAGTCGAGGCGACGGGGATTCCCGTGAGCCCAACTGGATCTGCTGGACTCGCCGGACTTCTCGCTGCTCAGAGCAAGTTCACCCCGAATGCGAACGTGGCTGTGATGTTCTCGGGAATCAATCGCTCCATGTGAGCAACGAATGAGGCAGTGTCAACTGGCGTGGGCTTCGCGCAGCAAGCCATCTTCGACGTCGTACACGAAACCACGGATGTCGTCTTTGTGGACGATGAACGGACTCAGTTTGAGGCGTCGCATGTTCTGGATCACGCTCTGATAGGGATCGCGAAACGATTCGAGCGCCCACCACGGACGCACACCGCACTCCGATTCGATCTCGTGCTTGAACTCGTCTTCGGTGACTCGTTGAAGTCCGCAGTCGGTGTGGTGAATGAGCACGATCTCGCGGGTCTCGAGGCGCCGCTGAGAGACAACGAGAGAGCGAATGACATCATCGGTGACGACACCTCCCGCGTTGCGAATGATGTGAGCCTCGCCATGGGCGAGTCCGAGGATCTGGAAGATGTCCATTCGACTGTCCATGCATGTCACAACGGCCATGTGACGGCTCGGAACGAGTGCCAGACCCTTGTCGGGAAACACTGAGGCGAACTCGCTGTTGAAGCCGAGAAGTTCGTTCGTATTGGGCTGGAAGTCATTGCTCGGCGTCACATCTCCATTCTGCCGGGCTCGTTCCGCCCGATCGACATCTCCTTCAATCCCGCTGAGCCGCAGGTAGTCTCGGGTCATGACCTTCGACCAGCAGCTGTCCGCTTCGATGCCCGTCGCACTGGATTCACCCGATGGTGCAGGTCGCGCCGACATCTTCACGAGATTGCTGAAGAACAGAGTCGTGATGCTGGGCACCGACGTCAACGACGACATTGCCAACCAGATCTGCGCTCAGCTGCTGTACCTCGAAGGGGAAGATCCGGACAACGACATCTGGCTGTACATCAACAGTCCGGGAGGGTCGGTCACCGCAGGCATGGCGATCTACGACACGATGCAGTTCGTCAGCTGTGACGTTGCCACTGTGTGCATGGGTCTCGCAGCGTCGATGGGGCAGTTCCTCCTGACTGCTGGGGCGCAAGGAAAGCGCTACACCCTGCCCAACGCACGGATCATGATGCATCAGCCACTCGCAGGTCTCCGTGGCCAGGCCACTGATATCTCGATCCAGGTCGAGCAGCTCGCCTACACCAAGCGCCGCATGGCAGAACTCACCGCCTTCCACTCGGGTCAGTCACTCGAGCGCATTCAGGCCGATGCAGAACGTGACCGCTGGTTCACCGCCGAGCAGGCCAAGGAATATGGTCTCGTCGACAAGGTGATCCTGAAGCGCGGCGAAATTCTCTGATCTGCTTACGCGTGCAGCGCGTCATGCGCCGTACCGTCACAACATTCAGCGGTTGCCTTCGATGCCGATGACGTCGGGCATCAGGAATCCACACGTTGCTTCCACCCATTTGGTCATGTCGCGAGCGGGTCTCTCTGCCTTGTAGGCGGCATCTGCGAGTTCTTGTCGGCTCGCCGGATCGCTCGGAATC
>JBJTGN010000149.1:0-3660 GCA_046093905.1 Actinomycetota bacterium | reverse complement strand
CGGTTCTTCTGGATGCCGATGGGGCGCGACTTCCCTGGTGGGATTGGCGTGTGCGCGAGACGCTGCCCGTCGAGTCGGGCAGCGGTCACTCGGGTGGCTTGCGGATCACCGTCGACATCGACGATCCCGCACGATTTCGGGGATGGCTGATCGGCTTCGGGCCAAATGCGACGGTCGAGAGTCCCGCGTGGCTTCGTGACGACATCCGAGCGTGGATCGAAGCTGTGCGTGATGCGTCGTCGTCCTCGGGTGACACGCACGTGGACATCGAACCCCCCGATCAGAAAGGCCAGAGACCGGGTCCGCGTCCGATCGGTGAACGCTTGCAGCGATTGCTGTCCATACTTCCTTGGCTGCGTCTCAGCGGATCGGTACCGGTCGACCATCTGGCCGACATGCTCGGCGTTGCACCCCGCCAACTCATGCGCGACCTCGAATTCGCGTCCATGTGCGGTGTGCCTCCGTACACGCATGATGCTTTGTTCGACTTCTCGGTCGCGGACGAGATGGTCATCGTTCATTCCCCGCCCGATGAATTGATCCCCGGCGGACGGGCTCGTCGGACGAAACATTTGATGACCCGGCCCGTACGCCTCACTCCGCGACAAGCCACGGCGACGGCAGTTGCGCTTGCTGGTCTGGAGGCGGTCACCGGAGATCTCGGCATCCACAACGAAGCCGTCGAAACTCT
This sequence comes from Actinomycetota bacterium, assembly GCA_046093905.1. Classification (GTDB taxonomy): domain Bacteria; phylum Actinomycetota; class Acidimicrobiia; order Acidimicrobiales; family Ilumatobacteraceae; genus Casp-actino8. Next base: position 2,969 of record JBJTGN010000149.1, on the reverse strand, counting down.
GCGCGCCAAACTCGCCGACGTTGTGGGCGACCTGCCGGTGCAGGTGCGTCTCGAGTCGGCCCCGTATCTCGCAGATGTCCAAAAGATGGTCGAGGAATCGCGTCGTTCGCGAATGACGTACGTCGACGTGTCGGGGCGGATCACCGAGCGACTCATCGATCCACTGCGCGTGTTCATCGAACGCGGAGAGGCATATGTCATCGCCGACGATGCGACGTCTGGTGAGAAAGCGTGGACGTTCCGTGTCGACCAGATCATGGACATCGAGCCCACCGATGTGCACTTCGAGCCGCGCGATGTCGCATTCACCGGCTGGAACTTCCGCGGAGATGTCGTCGATGCAGTGATCTCGATCGCGCCTGGAAACGAATGGGTGCTCGATCGCGTTCATGCGCGTGCTCATCGTTTCGAAGAGGATGGTTCGATCACGATGTGGTTGTCGGTTGCGAGTGACGTGTGGCTGGCGCGCCTGTTGTTGCGATGTGGGGCACCGTCGACCGTGGTGACACCCGTCGACTTGCACCCTCGAATTGCCGCGTACGCCGATCGATTGGCCCAGCGGTATCGCTGATTGCGTCGTGATGGTCCTCACGACTAATGGTGTAGTCGTTACTTCTCTGACGACCATTAAGAGTTTAAGAAAGTGCTGAAAATTGGGCATTTTTAAACGGTGTAGTGGTTGGTGTCAGTATGTTTATACCGACAACGGGAACACTGATTGAGATCGTTTTAGTGAAAACCTTTTTCGGTATTTGTATATAAAACAGTGACTTTCATTCACCCTTGGACAACACTGGAGTTCGAGCGTGAGAAGTGTTTCGGCGGTTGTTCACGGCGTAAGTTGTGCCACGGGATCGGCCCCATGGATGGTTTCGACGGTGGTCTTCCGGACTAGGCATATCTCTCTCGAACAGGTGTCAATCAGATCGGGGCGAACATGCAAGTTGATGAACAGGGTGCATCCACGAGTGCGTTTCTTGTCGGTGCTGATCCGCAGGTGACTGTCGAAGATCCGCCCGAGGTGAACGGCTGGTCACGCCGGTCCTTCTGGGTGAAGGCGCTCGAGGCAGCTCGCCGTCACGACTCGTGGGTTCGCGTTCATCGGCTCTACACGGAGAAGACTGCATCGCAGATCGCCAGTGATCTGCGCTCGGCACATCGTCGCACCGACAACAACGTTCGTGTGCGCGGAGTGCTGCCAGGTGAACGATGGGACGCGCGCTGGGGAGCGAGCCCGGATGGCCCGAGTGGTCAATACGCGATCTGGGTTCGCTATCTCGGCGTGATGGAGGAAGGCACCGATTCCTCTGTGAACCGTGCCAAAGCCGCGAAGAAGTCATCGAAGCGCTGAGACGTCGAAGCTGTTACCAACGTTCGACTGTCCAGCTCACAGGGCGACCTTTCTCGTACGGCATCACTCCATGAAAGATCCTTGGATCGTCGTCGAAGACGAGGGGAATGAAGTAGCGATCACCTTCCCATAGCGGGAGATCGGCCTCGACTCTCGTTCGATCATTGTCGCTGCAGGCATCGAGCAGTCGAGCGATCGGAATCCAGTGAAGATCCCCTTCATGGTTGGAAATGATGCTCGTCGATGACGAGTTCGTCTCAAACGAGGTCACGAGAAAGATCGGGCTGAACCAGTCTTCGCCATTCGGTCCGAAACCCGGCCACGAGACAGTTCCGCGCAGGTGCATCGCGGTGACGCGGAGACCTGCTTCCTCCTCGATCTCACGCCGAAGTCCTTGTGCAAGGTTTTCGTCGTTTTCGAGTTTGCCCCCGAGGCCATTCCATTTTCCGAGGTGCTGGTCATCGGAGCGCCGATTGCGGTGGACGAGGAGGACGTTGTGACGTGTCGAGTCGAGGACATATGCGAGTGTCCCGAGGATCGGTGTGTAGGTCATGGTGGTGTAACGGTGCTTTCGTGCGTTGGTCGAATCCGAGATGAGTGGAACCGATCGGGAAAGTGGTGAAGCAGCGTGCGCTCGCACGCCAGTCGGTTGCGCCCTCGGGCAGACTAGAAGCGATGAGTGACGGGCTGACGAACCTGGCCGACGAATTCCGCCGCGACGGAGCAGCTGTTCTGCGGGGAGTTCTCTCTTCATCGGAGATCGAAAGTCTGCGTGCAGGCATCGACGCCGTCATGCGGGCTCCGAGTCCTCGAGCCAAGGTTGCCAGTGCCCCTGACGACCCGGGCTACTTCCTCGAGGACTTCTGTCGATGGCGAGACATTCCCGAGTTCGGTGAATTCGTGATGTCGACAAGACTCGCCGCAATCGCAGCGGAGTTGATGCAGTCGACGACGGTGACGTTGTACCACGACCATGTTCTCGTCAAGGAGCCGCGGACCCGCCAGCGAACTCCTTGGCATCAGGACCAGCCGTACTACGACGTCGAAGGTCGTCAAAATGTGAGCTTCTGGATACCGGTCGATCCGGTTCCGATCGAGTCGACACTCGAGATGGTCGCTCGAACACACCTCGGACCTTGGTTGATGCCGCGCTCGTTCTTGGACAACCAGGCCAAGTGGTTCCCGGAAGGCTCACTCAGTGAAATGGGCGATGTCGACGGCGACCTGCGCAGCGATCCGTCCGCGTTGCGTCGCTGGGCACTCGAACCCGGAGACGCTGTTGCGTTCCACATGTTGACGGTGCACGGAGCACCCGGGGTTGCGGGACCGCAACGTCGAAGGGTGTTCAGCTTGCGAGTGCTCGGCGACGACATTGTTCATGCGCCGCGCAAGTGGACCACGTCACCGGACTTCTCCGCAGTGTTCGACAGTCGTGATGAGCGGCGAGTCGCGGGCGAGCCAGTGACAGGCGAGTGGTTTCCGCGCCTGTGGCCCTCGACGACTGAGTCGTCCGCATATCGGGTCTGAGGGGTCAGGACGGGAGGCTGTCGCCTGTTGGCGCGTCTGGTTGTGCGGGGGTCGAATCGAGCGGCCTCTCGCCGAGGTCGATGTACAGCAT
>JBJTGN010000148.1:0-3600 GCA_046093905.1 Actinomycetota bacterium | reverse complement strand
CTGTTCGAAGTAGCGGCTACGCGCATATGCGAGCGATTGAATCGAGTCGAGAACGACACATCCCGGCTCGGGCACATTGAGACCGGTGTTGATGTCCCGAGTCGGATACTCGAAACAGAGTTCGACACCATCGATTGCAGCGATGATTGCCTTGAAGGAATTGAAATCGACTTCGACGTAATGGTGAACCGGCACCCCAAGGCTCGTCTTCACCGTGTCGATGAGAACCGCCTCACCGTACCCATAGGCGGCGTTGATCCGATTGGTCTCCTGACCGGGGATTTCGATCCAGAGGTCGCGCGGAATGGAGGTCAGAGCGATGGTCGACAGAACTTCGTCGACATGCATCAGGATGATCGTGTCGCTTCGACGACCGCTCGTTTCATTGACGTCGCCGATGCCTCCGAAATCAGGACTGTTCGGGTCCGCTCCCTCACGAGTGTCACTACCGACGATCAGGTAGTTCACGAATCCGGTACTCGGAGGCGAGAGCACTGACTCGATCTGAGGGACTCGAGCCACACCATTGGCTTCCCCGCGCACGGCAATCACGACCCCAGCGGCCGAGGCAATCACGCAGATGACAGCGAGATTGATGCCTGTGACGAATGGGAACACCTTGCGTCGTCTGCTCGCACCCTCAGCCACATGACAAACCTAGGCGTCGAAGCGAGCCGAATGCGGTCACTGCTCGAACGACACCGACGTGCTCGACTTCGATGCCTCACGACACGGGAGAATCAGGAAATCGCAGGTGCACGATGTCTGCGACATCGATGTGGTGGGTCACCGCGCACGCATCGAGAACTTCGAGCCTCCCATCGACTCCGACGCCGAGCGCTCGTCCTTCGAGAACGCTGCCCGAAGGCAACTCGACACGAACTGCGCGACCGAGCGTGGACAGATTCCTGCGATACGACTCGTGAAATTCGTCCGACTCTCGAACTGTGACGCACGAATCAAAAATGTCATCGAGCGCCGCCAGGAGTTCGACAAGGACATCGTCACGATGGATGTCCGAACGAAATTCGCCGAGACGTGCCGCTCCGTCCGGGGCCCAGCCGACGTTCAGTCCCAGTCCCACGACAACATGCTCAGGAATTCCGACCTCGACGTCATCCACGATGCGCGTGAGCCTCGACGTCGAAGCCGAGGCGAGGATTCCCGCCAACTTCCTCGATCCGATGACGATGTCGTTGGGCCATTTCAGAGATACGTCGATCTCGTGTGGCGAGTTTGTTGTCACGGCCCGACATGCACGAACTGCCGCAAGTGCAACTGCCTGAGTGAGCCGATGCGGTCGGTCAGGGACCGTTCGAAACAGAATGCTCACGAGAAGATTCGCACCTGCTGGCGCCTCCCACTTCCGATCGAGTCGACCCCGTCCGGCTGTCTGGTGATCGGCGACGAGGACGAGCCGATCCGGAGCTCCGGACTGCGCCGCTCGATCGAGATCGTCGTTCGTGCTGCCCGTCGATTCGATTCGACGCACGAGCCAACGGTCGACGAGTCGAACTGAGTGACCTGATGCTGCGATGATTTCCGCGAAACCACGCCCTTTTCTGTCCCGAAAGTCCTGTCCTGGAAGGTTCTCTTCGTTCGGGGTGGCATTACGGGTGTCCATCAGACCAACATTGTCACTTGTGCCCTCCAAACCAATCAAGAAGATCCTGATCGCCAACCGCGGAGAGATCGCCGTTCGCGTGATCCGTGCCGCCCGGGAAATGGGAATCGCCACAGTTGCGGTCTACTCGGAACTCGATCGCAACGCCCTCCATGTCCGACTCGCCGATGAGGCGTATGCACTCGGTGGTCAGACTGCCGCAGAGAGTTACCTCAACACGGATGCGATTCTCGATGCAATCAAGAAGAGTGGCGCCGATGCTGTTCACCCCGGCTACGGCTTCTTCAGCGAGAACGCTGACTTCGCCGATGCAATCACCAACATGGGCGTGGCCTTCATCGGGCCCCCCGGTGACGCAATCCGAGAGATGGGCGACAAGGTCTCGAGTCGAAAAGCAGCCCTGCGGGGCGGAGCCCCGATCGTCCCCGGTACGACCGAATTCGTGACCTCGGCAGACGAGATCAAGAAGTTCGGCTCCGATTTCGGTTACCCCGTTGCAATCAAGGCTGCATTCGGCGGTGGCGGCCGCGGCATGAAGGTGGTTCACAAAGCCGAAGATGTCCAAGAGGCAATGGAGAGCGCCCAGCGCGAAGCCAAAGCCTTCTTCGGTCGCGACGAGATCTACGTCGAGAAGTATCTCACCTGGCCACGTCACGTCGAAGTGCAGCTGGTCGGAGACCAGCACGGAAACTACGTCTGGGTGTCGACACGCGACTGCTCGGCTCAGCGTCGCCATCAAAAGCTCGTCGAAGAAGCACCCGCAGTGGCGATGGGAGACGGAATCGAAGAGGCGATGGGCGAGGCAGCTGTCAAGGCTGCGCGCGCTGTTGGCTACTTCAATGCTGGAACCGTCGAGTTCATCTATCAGGACGGTGAGTTCTTCTTCTTGGAGATGAACACGCGTCTCCAGGTCGAGCACCCGGTCACCGAAGTCATCACCGGCATCGATCTCGTCGAATGGCAGATCCGCGTCGCCTCTGGAGAAGAGCTTCCGATGACTCAGGACGAGGTTGCTGCTCGACGCAACGGCCACGGAATCGAGATCCGCATCAACGCGGAGAATCCCGCCGGCGGCAAGTTCCTTCCCTCACCCGGAAAGATCACCAAGTTGGTGACGTCCGACGGTTTCGGTGTTCGCTTCGACTCGGGATACGAAAGCGGCGACGAGATCAGTCAGTACTACGACAACCTGGTCGGAAAGTTGATCGTGTGGGGCAAGGATCGCCCGACGGCGATCGCGCGCACGATCCGTGCTCTCGAGGAGATGGTGGTCGAAGGTGTTGCGACCACCATTCCGGCCGATCTCGCCATCCTTCGCCATCCCGATTTCCAAGAGATGAAGCACTCGACGAAATGGGTCGAGGAGAAACTCGACCTCTCCGGCATTGCCGCCACTGCACCCGGTAACTCCGACGACGGCGGTGAACCTCTGGTTCGTCGCAACACCACAGTCGAAGTGAACGGAAAGCGTTTCGATGTTGCGATGTGGGTGCCAGAAGGTGGAGTCGCGGTGGCATCGAGTGGAGCCAAGGCGAAGAAGCCGACTCGTGCCGCATCAGGTGCGGGTGGCGGCGGAGCCGGCTCGGGGCAGGTCGCTGTTCCCATGCAGGGAACGATCGTCAAGGTCCTCGTCGAGGTCGGACAGGAAGTCGAAGCCGGTCAGGCCGTCTGTGTTCTCGAAGCCATGAAGATGGAGAACCAGATCGTCGCGGAGAAGTCGGGCAAGGTCACCGAGGTCAAGGTCAAGGCCGGCGACACTGTTGGCTCCGGCGACGTCGTCGTGGTGATCGCCTGAGCGTCAGCGTTTGACGACGATCGTTCCCGCTGCGGCATCGTGAAGACCCTGTCGCAGCGGGTGGAAGATCGCACGCAGATAGACGACGATCGCCAGTCCTGGTCCAATGACCGGGACGAGCTGCACCACGGTTGGAACGAGTGCTCGTACGGACGAGTACGTCCATGACACCGGTCCGCCA
>JBJTGN010000147.1:0-2893 GCA_046093905.1 Actinomycetota bacterium | reverse complement strand
GGTCTTCGCTCAGGCAGGCTGGGACCGCGCACGCGTTCTCGAGGAGATCCACCAACGCTTGCTCATTCCCGGTAGCGAACTGGTCCGCGGGGCTCTCGGCATTGCCGAGGGAGTCCCCGCCCACCTCCACGATGCCGTTCTGCCCAAGTTCCGCCCCGGTGGGCTCCTGCTCGTTCACGCCGGAGGAGGTGCCGGTCTGTTCTCTGCCATCATTGGCGGGTGGGCCAACGGCGACGTCGGCAGCCAGCCCGTGACAAGATTGGTCGAGCGATGAGGAAGGGAACGGTATGACGACGCTTCTGGATCCGACCAACGAACGACGTGCAGCGACGATGGAACGTGTTGGTCGTCCGACGAGCCTGAGCGGACTCGATGTTGCATTGCTCGACATTTCCAAAGCCCGCGGTGACGTCTTCATCGATCGACTCGAAGAGCGTTTGTCGGCAATCGGTGCCCGCGTCCACCGTTACAAGAAGCCGACTTTCACCAAACCGGCGCCTGTGGATCTGCGCCACGAGATCTCCATCCAGTGTCAGGTGGTCATCGAAGCCCTCGCCGATTGAGGCAGTTGCACGTCGTGCAGTGTGCACGACATCGTGGATCTGGAGCGGCGAGGAATTCCTGGGGTGTTCGTTGCTTCGTCCGAATTCGTCACCGCAGCGGACGCTCAATCGAAGTCCTTGGGTTTTCCAGATGTTGCTCGCGTGTACACGCCACACCCGATTCAAGATCGCACCGACGATGAAATGCGCGCCTATGCCGACGCAGCATTCGAGGAAATCGTCGCTGCAGTCACACGTCCTTGAACCGACCTGGCACACCTACGACCGATTCGTCGGTCATGATTGACACATGCGCAAGACAAAAATCGTCGCGACTCTCGGACCGGCGAGCGAACACGAAGTAGCCGCCCTCCATGCCGCTGGAGTCGCCGTAGCTCGGATCAACTGCTCTCACCTCTCCACTGAAGATGTCGGGCGAATCGTTCGCTCGACTCGCCAACAAAGTTCAGCAATCGGAATTCTCGTCGACATCCAAGGTCCGAAACTTCGCTTGGTCGACGGTATCGATGCGACAGGCACCGAGATCTCACTCTGCGAGAGCGGTCATGGAACAAAAGAAGGGGCGGTTGCCCACGTTGGATTCGACCCGGAGGCCATCGGCATCCGTCCTGGCGAACGAATTCTCGTCAATGACGGTCGGATCGTTCTCGAAGCTCTCGAGGTCGCGCCACACGTCGTGAAAGCGAAAGTCGTCACTCCAGGAGTTGCCCAGGGACGTCGGGGCGTCAACCTCCCCGATACCGATGTTCGAGTCCAGATGTATTCCGACAAGGATCGAGCAGACATTGCTGCGGCAGTCGAAGCCGGCGCTGACTGGATCGCGCTGTCGTTCGTTCAACGTCCCCAAGATGTCATCGAAGCTCGCGCGATGATCGGCGAGAAGGCTCGCATCATCTCCAAGATCGAACGGCCTCAGGCGTTGGAAGTCCTGGATGAGATCTGTGCAGTTTCCGATGGAGTCATGGCAGCCCGTGGAGATCTCGGAGTCGAACTCCCCTTCGCCCGCCTGCCATTGATCCAGAAACAAATTGCCGACTCCGCAATGCGAGCAGGAATCGTCTCGATCTGTGCAACCGAGATGCTGGAATCGATGATCACCGGAACACGGCCGACGCGCGCTGAAGTCTCCGACGTCACCAATGCAGTTCGCGACGGCTTCGATGCGGTCATGCTTTCCGCCGAGACCGCCATTGGACACGCCCCAGTGACAACGGTGTCGGCGATGTCCGCAATTCTCACGGAAGCCGATTCCGTCGACCGTGTTCGTTCACCGTTCGCCGACAACAATCCGGATCTGGCCGCTGTCGCTGCAGCAGCCAGCGCTCTCGCATCACGTTTGAGCGCCAAGGCAATCCTTGCTGTCACCTACACCGGTCACAATGCCGAACTCGTCGCCGCATGTCGACCTCCCGTACCGATCATCGCCGCAACTCCGAATGAAGACGTAGCCACGAGACTGAACCTTCGCTACGGAGTCGCAACGGTGGTCGCCTCGAGACCACCGGGAACCGACGAAGCGATCGCTCAGGCAGTGGATGCGGCCAAAGGCGCCCGCTTGTGTCGCGATGGAGATCGGCTCGTGGTCTGCCTTTCACGGACGTCACCGCGCTCGATGACCGACACGATCTACGTTTACGACGTCTGATCATCGAAGGCCGATCGGCTCGAGTCCTTCACAAGTGCAGGAGGTCTCCCGAGCGCCGGATCAAGCCCTCGTCGACGAGGGCTTCGACCAATTTCATCGAGATCTCGGGTGATCGCCCCATCACTTCGGTGGCATCGCCGATGAGGACTGATCCCGATACCAGCGCCTTCATCAAGCGGCCGCGAGCTTGGCGATCCGAACCTTCGAACCTTGCCTGCCGCGCAGAGGCCGGTCGCTCAGCGGGATCGGCACCCACCCCTCGCCACTCACAGAGATGTTCGACGGGACACTGCGCACACAGCGGTCGCGGTTTGCACACTGTGGCGCCGAGATCCATCATCGCTTGATTCCACAACCACGACTCACCGTCGGGAAGCAAATCATCTGCAATGACCTGAATCGAACGTGCAGACAGACTCTCCCCCGCCATACGGCGCAGAACTCGAGCGATGTTGGTGTCGACGACTGCGGCATCATCCTCGAAGGCGAACGCCATCACTGCCCGAGCGGTGTAGGGACCAATCCCCGGGAGCACCATCAACTCCTCGAGCCGTCTCGGGACACGGCCAGCATGTTCCGAGACGATCACTCGTGCAGCACCGTGAAGGCTGCGCGCGCGACGCGGGTAACCAAGCCCTTGCCACAATCGCAGTACCTCACCGAGTTCGGCCTCGGCACACGCATG
>JBJTGN010000146.1:0-4439 GCA_046093905.1 Actinomycetota bacterium | reverse complement strand
CGTGATGATGTTTCGAGCACAGCGGAACCATGTTTGCGAGATCGGTCGGCCCGCCGGTTTCCCAGTAGTCGATGTGGTGAATCTGACACGCGTGGAACGCCACCGCGCACCTGTCGAACGCACACGTGTCGTGCGTGGCTTCGAGTGCCCGGCGTTGCGCTGCTGACGCAAGCCGTTGTGACCGGCCGATGTCGAGTGGCATGCCCTTGCCGTTCAGCACGAGCGGGATGATGTTCGCGTCACAGGCGATCCGTCGGATCGTCTCGACCGGCAGATCCGCTCCGAACGCAGTCCGGTGAGTCGACGACTCGGACAGTCCGTTCGTCAGCGTCTCGAGGTCGACGTGAACGACCACGTCGGATCGACACGAACCGCCAGTTCGCGATATGGCAGTTCGCGATATGGCAGTTCGCAACATGGCAGTTCGCGATATGGCAGTTCTCGAAGAACTTCGGTCGGTCGACATTCCATCGTGCCCGGCGCTTCCTCGGCCGCCGGGCCGGGAGCAGTCCTCGTGATCATCGGCCACCAACGCGACGAGAGCATGTGCCCTGCGGAAATCGTTCGGTTCCACCCACGGGTGATGCGTCACGGGTACATCCCGATCACCGGAATGGAACATGGTTTCGACTTGGGTGTTCACTCGGGACTGCAAGATCGAGCCGATCTCCGGGTCGAACGCTCCCCGCACGTTCACCATGCCGTTCGCGTCATTCCAGATCTTCAGATATGTCGAGCGCCGTTGATCCTCGAAGACTGACAACCCCCCGTCGGTGACGACACCTTTCGCGGCGCGAGAAACCTCGGCGGCGAACTCGGGCACCGACATCTCCGACGCCGCCTCGACCAAACCAGGCACCAGTTCCAAGAATGCGTCCCGAGAGTCGCCGGCGATCTTCAACCCGCGTGAGATCGCATCCACATGCCCCGCCGACAGATCCCCCGCAGCCAGCGCATCGCCGACAACTGGCGCGTCTTCGATGACGAGCGCCCGTCGCAGCACATCGCCCGCTTCACGCCGGGTCATCCCACCATGCGCGACCAACTCCACCTCGGGAATCGACCGTTCATGTGTGCCGACTTCACGTGTGGAGTCTTCGATCCGACGAACAATGTCCACGACACGGCCGTCCAACATCGAACGAAAGCGACGCGCTTCGGCGAGCTCGACCCGCAACTCGCGAATGTTCAACCCATCCAGCTCGCGAAACCCAGGCACACCAGATAACGCCACCAACGCCGCAAACGACTCACTCACCGACATCACACACCCCCTCCCACACAGGAACACCAACTGCACGACGAACTGCCACCGGGTCCATTGCGAAAACTCGCGGACCGAAACGACCGAAGTCGTGCCCCAACCATGTCCAGGGGGTGTGGCACAGTAGGACACATCTCCCCGGAGACATTCGTACCCAATCTCGGCCAATACGCACCATCTCCATTCCTCGGTGTGGGATTCATGACTTCGGCTGCGGCGAAGTACAGCGTCAAATTTCTGAATTCATGTCGCGCTTTTCTGGCCGCCGCCGCAACTCGAGTATTCGCTCGGTGCATCCCCATTGCCCTCGGAAGCGACACGTTCAGCCAACTCTTGAGTGATCGCCTCGTCGAACAAGTCCAACACAGCTCGAGCTCGATGCAACTCGAACAGATACGTAAGAAGCTCGGGAAGGGAATTGCTGACAAGAACTTTGCTCTCGGGAACGGACAATGTGACCATCGTTGATGTACTCATGCCCCAACCATGTCCAAGGGGTGTGGCACAGATTCCGCGAGTTGCGTTACTCGGGTCGGTTCTGTGCGATCTCGAGAACTCGGGCGTAGACGTCCTTGACGACGAGGTCGAACTCGTCGGCCACTTGTTTGGCAATGTCTTTCGTGCGCACGCCATCGTCGAGCAACTCTGTGATCCTTGTGTCGATGATCTCAGGAGAAGCCGGTCCCGACGGGGGAGCACCCGCAAGCACGATCACGAACTCCCCCTTGGGCTCGTTGGCAGTGAAATGTTCGACTGCATCACCGAGCGCGCCACGCCACACCTCTTCGTGCAGCTTCGTCAACTCGCGGCAGATCGCAACACGCCGATCGCGGCCGCACAGCGAAACGAGATCCTCGAGAGTTCGCAGAAGACGATGCGGCGCCTCGTAGAGCACCACGGTGTAGGGGTGGCGCGCAACGAACTCGATCTGAGCGTGTCTCTCCTTGCCGCGTCGCTCGAGAAAGCCTTCGAAGACGAAACGCTCGGTCGGCAGACCACTGATGACGAGAGCCATGACCAATGCAGCCGGTCCAGGAACTGCAGAAACGGTGAAACCGCTATCGATTGCAGCTGAAACGAGTCTCGAACCAGGGTCGCTGATGCCAGGCGTGCCGGCGTCACTCACGAGGCAGACCGTGCGGCCTTCTCGTAACGCATCGAGTACCCGCGGGATCGCATCATGTTCGGCGTGTTCGTCGACGCGCATCAATGTCGCGTCGATGCCGAGGTTGTGCAACATCAGTCCGGTTCGCCGGGTGTCCTCGCAGCAGACGAGGTCGGCGTTCGACAGGGCCGTTCTCGCTCTCTCCGATAGGTCACCCATGTTGCCGATGGGAGTGGCGACGAGGATCAGTGAACTCATCGTCGTTCCGTGAATCGGCTCACGAGCCAGCTTGGTCGGCGGGTCGCACCTCGATGAGGTCGCCGATTCGCAGACCCCAGCGATCGAACGCACCACTGTGTGCTTCGATCACCGTGCACGCGTGGGGAACAGGCGCACCGAATCGGAATCCACCGAGAGTCTCCGTCTTGAGAACCGTTCCGTCTGCGTCCAGATATGCCACGTCGATCGCGAACCTGACGCCCACGGTGTGAATCCACCGACACTTCGGGATGACGAACGCACCCTCGAGTTCTCGACGCCCGATGAGACCATTGCGACGGTCCCGCCGACTCGAAGCGACCTCGGCACTGGCCAAGACTCGACCACTACTTACGAGCCACGCATGCCCGGAGGGGATTCGGTTCGGATTCGTGAATGCCGCACTCATATGTATAGGGCGATGTTAGGTGTTGAGGTCCCAATCGCAGGTTTCACCATGTCGATGGCAGCAGGAGTCGGGATCGGACCCCGAGTCGTGCTCAGACGTTGAACCGGAACTCCATCACGTCGCCATCGATGGGGTGATAGTCCTTGCCTTCGACGCGGATCTTGCCGAGTTCTTTGGCTTTCGTCCAAGATCCGATCTCGAGGAGTTCGTCCCAGTGGATCACCTCAGCCTTGATGAAGCCTCGCTGGAAGTCGCTATGGATGCGACCTGCGCATTCAGGGGCAGTTGACCCGGCATAGAAAGTCCAGGCTCGAGATTCCTTCTCGCCGGTGGTGAAATACGTTCGCAGCCCGAGCAGGTGATACGCACTGCGAACCATGCGGAAGAGGGCTCCTTCGCCGAGACCGAATCCTTGCAACATCTCGGCGCGCTCAACAGGGTCGACGATCGTGGCTGCTTCCGCCTCGAGTTGCACGCACATGCCGATGACTTCGACGTTCGATCCTGCTGACGAGAACTCGTCGCGCACGCGCTGTTCGACGGCGGGAATCGTGTCGAGTTCGTTCTCGCCGACGTTGACGACTGCAAGAACCGGACGGTTCGTGAGCAAGAAGTATGGCTTCAGGACTTCGTGCAGGTCTGCACTGAGACCTGCACGGTAGATGGGGAGCCCTTGGCTCAGCGCGTCGTATGCAGCTTGCAGAGCTTCCAACTCGCCAGCCGCTCCCTTGTCGAGCTTTGCCTGACGTGATGCCTGATTCAGCCGCTTGTCGATCGTTTCGAGATCGGCGAGAGCGAGTTCGATTTCGACGACGCGAAGGTGTTCGAGCGGATCGGAGGGGCCGGGCACATCATCGTCTTCGAATGCACGAAGGACGAACACAATGGCGTCGACTTCTCGAATGTTGGCGAGGAATTTGTGGCCGAGACCCTCACCTTTGCTGGCTCCCTCGACGAGACCTCCGATGTCCACCACTTCGACCGAGGCGTGGATGATGGTCTTTGTCTTCGACATCACGGCCAGCCGGTCGAGACGGTCGTCAGGAACCTTGGCGACGCCGATATTCGGATCCTTGGTTGCGAAGGCGTAGGGCGCAGCGAGGGCGCCGCCTCCGGTGAGAGCGTTGTACAGCGAACTCTTGCCCGCGTTGGGGAGACCGACCAGGCCGAAGCGTTCCATAAGGGGTCCAGGCTACCGATTCGGCTATTCGGACTCCGAAAGGCACTTTGATTGCTTCTTCTGGTTGGGTTTCTCTCGAATTCGCCGTGCCGCAGAAGTGGTGGGACGCTCTGCACACTCAAGAACTTCCGCACACACTCTGATTTGAGCGGCGTTCGTTCCTCGGAGGGTCGCTGTACGAGGCTCTCCGAAGAACGAGCAGTCAGGTCACACGCAGTGGTTC
>JBJTGN010000145.1:0-4040 GCA_046093905.1 Actinomycetota bacterium | reverse complement strand
GCAATATTGCTCACGCGTATCTCATCGCAGAGATCGAGACTCGTCATCACCGCGTCGATGAGGTGATAGCCGTCGTCGCGAACACCGGTGATGCGGAGCGACAACGTCAGTTTTGCTGGTGCCTCGAGCACGGTTGTCGTGCCAGGTGTCGTCCGAGCTGTCGTCACCGTCTTCTTGGCGGTTTCGTGCACGGTACGTGCAAGTCGCCCCCATGTGACGACATCGAGTTCCTCGGGGCGAGCCGTGGGAGAGATTCCGGCGCGGTCGAAATCGGCAGCGTCGACGACATTGGCGAGTGATCGCCTGAGCATCTTGCGCCGCTGGCCGAATGCAGTGCGCACGAGTGCGAAGAGTTCGCGCGGGTCGACATCGACCGCTGGGTTGTCTCGCCTCGTGATCTCGATGATCGATGACGTCACCTTCGGTTGGGGTACGAACACTGTTGGTGGGACGTCTCCGAGAAGGCGAGCGGTAGCCCAATAGGCCACCTTGACGCTGATCGCGCCGTAATCGGATGAACCTGCCGATGCTGCCAAGCGGAGTGCAACTTCTTTTTGCACCATGACGACGAACCGATGGATCTGCGGCACGGTGTCGAGAAGGTCAGCGATCAGGGGAGTCGCAACGTTGTACGGCAGGTTGGCAACGACGACGGCTTTGCGTCCGGGCGGCACGAGTTCCTGCCAGTCGGTGGTGCGGGCATCCCCTTCGACGACGGTGACATTGGCCCGGTCGGCGACGACTTGTCGTAGAACCGGCGCAATGCCGTGGTCGACTTCGATCGCGATGACGGTTGCGCCGGTATCGGCGAGGGCGAGAGTCAGTGACCCGAGGCCGGCTCCAATTTCGATGACGAGATCATCGGGGCCGACATTCGCAAGACGTGCGATACGTCGAACCGTGTTCGCGTCGGCAACGAAGTTCTGCCCGAATGCTCGCCTCGGAGACAGTCCGTGCTCGGTGAGGAGCCGTGAGATGTCCTGTCGGGAATGAGTCATGGAGTCTGAGCGAAGACGGGGTTCAGAAAATGATCTCGACCGGGAGCGGCGCATCGACGAGATCTGCGATCTCCAAGTAGAGGTCGGTGTGGATCACGATCGAGATGCCGGCTGCGAGCGACTGAATCGACACGTTCTCGCATTTCACCGTGCGACCGTTGTTGAGATTCCGCACTTCGATCTTGGCGCCGATCAGAGCAAGTGGCGTCGCACAGGGTCGCAGGCCGTATGTCTGGGGCCACCGGATGAACGACGCATTTCCCTTGGCAATGATGTCTTCGGGTGGTGCCGGGACGTTGACGGTGATGATGTCGGGAACGACGGAACTTCCCTGAACCGGCAGGAATGCAGGTGCGGCCGGTTCGTTCTCGGGCGCAACGGAACTTGCAGCCGGTTGATTCGGGTCGGACGATCCGCCTCCGAACAGCGCGAGAGGCAACACGAGCACGGTCAGCGCGATGGCGACCACGAGGCGGCGGCGTTCGGCGATCGTCAACATTGTCGACGTCAGGTTATGAACCGAGTCCGGGAAAGGCAATGCGGGCGTTGTGTGATGTGAGATGTGCAACGTCCGCTGCCTGCATGTTGCGCAGATGAGCGATATGGGCACCGACAAGGGCCACGTTCTCTGGTCGATTGGCCTGTCCGCGCCGTGGAACCGGAGCGAGATACGGACTGTCCGTCTCGACGAGCAGTCGATCCTGAGGGCACATGACCGCCGCATCGGCAACGTCGGTTGCGCTCTTGAACGTCACGATTCCCGAGAAGCTCAAGTACGCCCCGAGATCGAGGCACCGTCGAGCTTCATCTGGTCCGCCAGTGAAACAGTGGAAGATGGTGCGAGTTGGAACTGTCTCGGCTTCGAGAATGTCGAACGTGTCGTCCCAGGCATCACGGGTGTGGATGATTAAGGGCAGATCCAACTCGTGCGCAATGGCGATCTGCTCGGCGAACGCAAGGCGCTGCTGATCCCGAGGCGAGTGGTCGTAGTAGTAGTCGAGACCGGCCTCGCCAACGGCGATGACTCGTGGCGCATTCAGCAGATCGCGAATCGAATCGACACCGTGCCTCGCTTCGTGCGGATGCAGACCGACCGATGCCCACACATCATCGTGGGCTGCAGCAACGTCGATGGCTCGCTGGGACGAACCTCGATCGCACCCGACAGTGAGGAACGCCGAGACACCAGCCGCGTGTGCAGAGTCGAGAACTTCGTCGACGGCTCCCATGTCGAGGTCTCGGACACGTGGTTCGGTGCGCAACCGGCGGTCTGACGACGATTGCGCAATGTGGTTCGAATCGCTTTCGGAAGATCCGCCCACGGCGCCTTCGTTCTCGACCCCTTCAGCCACGACTCGATAATCCAGATGACAGTGAGTATCAGTCCACATGTTCACGTCTTCACGGTCGTGATGTCTTCACGACACCTGGCGGCGCGGGAACAACGGCTCGCCCTTGTCGAGAGGATGCCCGCCTGTGAACTGACCCCAGTTCGCTGCGTGCGGCAGGCGCTGGTCGGAGACGTTGCCTGGCATGCCGATGCGCTCCCAGACAGCTTGGGCGGTGTCGGGAATCGCTGGCGACACGAGGATGGAAACAATGCGCAATGCCTCGAGTGCGTCTCCCATGACGGAGTCGACGTGCTCACCCGGCTCTGCTTTCCATGGCTCATTTGTCTCGAGGAAAGCGTTCGTCGCGCGAATCAACTGCCATGTGGCCTCGAGCGCTCGGCTCGGTTGAACCTCGGCCCAGCGGGCGATGGTTTCAGCAACGCTGTCACGAGCCGCTTGAGCGAGAGGACTATCCGCGCGCGGTGACGGGGCGATTCCATTGCACTTCTTGCCGACCACTGTCGTGACACGACTGAGCAAGTTGCCGAGGTTGTTCGCCAGATCGGAGTTGTAGCGGGCGATCAATCCTTCGTAGGTGAAGTCACCGTCCGCGCCATACGGGGTCTCGGCGAGGACGTAGTAGCGAAAGCCGTCGACGCCGATGTCATCGATGAGATCGAGGGGGTTCACGACGTTTCCGGTTGTCTTCGACATCTTCTCGCCACCCACGAGAAGCCAGCCGCCTACGGCCCAGCCCTTCGGCGGTTCGATACCCGCTGACATGAGCATCGCCGGCCAGTAGACGCAGTGAAAGCGGATGATGTCCTTGCCGATGAGGT
This sequence comes from Actinomycetota bacterium, assembly GCA_046093905.1. Classification (GTDB taxonomy): domain Bacteria; phylum Actinomycetota; class Acidimicrobiia; order Acidimicrobiales; family Ilumatobacteraceae; genus Casp-actino8. The sequence continues at coordinate 872 of JBJTGN010000145.1, read as the reverse complement.
GATAGTTCACGGGCCACAACGATTCGAACCGTTCGTTGTCGGTGCCGTACCCAATGGCGGTGATGTAGTTCGCCAGCGCATCGAACCAGACATACGTGATGTGCTGTTCGTCCCACGGCAGCGGGATACCCCACGAAAAACTGGTGCGGCTGATGCTGAAGTCGAGGAGGCCCTGTTTGATGAAGCCGATGACTTCGTTCATGCGATAGTCCGGCACGATGCTCGACGGATGGTCGGCATACCAGTGCAGCAACCTGTCTCCGTAACGCGACAGACGGAAGACGTAGTTCTCCTCTTCGACGTGTTCGACTGGCTTCTTGTGGATCGGACAGTTGCCGTCGACGAGATCGTCGTCGACGTAGTACGCCTCGCACGCCACGCAGTACAAGCCGCGATACACGTCGAGTTCGATGTCGCCGGCGTCGTAACAGGCCTGGAGCAGTCGTTGAACTCCGATGCGATGTCGCTGTTCGGTCGTACGGATGAAGTCGTCGTTGCTGATGTTCAGCCTCGACCAGGCGTCTGCGAACAGCGGAGCGATGGAATCGGCGAACGATTGCGGATCCATGCCAGCAGCATCAGCAGCTTGTTGGATCTTGAGACCGTGCTCATCGGTTCCCGTGAGGAAGTGGACCGATTCACCGAGAAGCCTGTGCCAGCGGGCGAGAGCATCCCCCACGATCGTGGTGTAGGCGTGACCCAGGTGGGGCTTGGCGTTGACGTAATAAATAGGTGTCGTCGCGTAGAACGAGTTCTGTCCGCTCGACTGATTCGTCGACTGTGATGATGCACTGGTCACTCGTTGCAGGCTACGACCTCGGGACGCTGGCTAGAGGTGTGAATTCGCCGCGAAACCGCCGTGTTTGTTGGTC
>JBJTGN010000144.1:0-4694 GCA_046093905.1 Actinomycetota bacterium | reverse complement strand
GAGAAGCGGACTTGCGGGGTTGGAAAAGGTATTGAAGGGAATCGACGGACTCGAATTCGTTCATCTGGGTGCGGGTGATGTGGTCCGCCACCGGATAGTCGCCGACATCGTGGCTGCCTACGAAAGGTCCGCAGTGGAGCGAACAACTGAACGATCGACGGACGACTCGACCAAGGTGACCAACGATGGCTGACGGGCCACCTCGATTGCGCAGAAGGGTCCGGGTCGGTGGGGACACCGAGGCCGAAGTCTTCTGCGCTGACGAGCAGTCAGAGGTCCCGATCGATCTCGAGAGATGGCAAAGCCTCGCGCGCGCAGTTCTCACTGACGAGGGGATTCGTGGTGGGACCGAATTGAGCATCTTCTTCGTGGAGGTGGACGACATCGCCGAACTCAACCAGGAACACATGGGAATGTCGGGTCCAACCGACGTGCTGGCGTTTCCCATCGATGCTGGCGAAGTTGTCGAAGTTGTGAACGGACCGACTGGTGCGAGCAGGGGTCCTGACCGGTCTCCGCCAGATCGCGGCGATCTTCCCCTTCTGCTCGGAGACATCGTGATCTGCCCTGCCGTGGCGCGCGACCAAGCGCCGGATCACGCAGGCAATCTCGACGACGAGTTGGCGCTCCTGGTCGTCCACGGGACCCTTCACGTTCTCGGGTGGGACCACGACTCCGAATCCGCTACGGAGAACATGAGACAACGTGAACGACAGCTGCTCGAGGCTCATCATTGGCACGGACCTGTGCCGGTGGAATTTCGCCAGGAGCAGCCGAACTGATGAATGAGGGTGTAGTGATGATCGGTGCGTTGACGGGAGTCGATTGGGGCCTCTTGGCCATCATCTTTCTTCTCTTGATCGTTCTCGTGTTCTTGGCTCTCGCAGAAATGGGTCTGTCGCGAATGACTAAGCCCAAAGCGGCTGCGATGGCCGAAGGGGGCGCGCGACAAGGCAAGGCGCTGCAAGAGCTGGTCGGAGAGCCGGAGAACTGGATCAACCCGCTGTTGCTGTCAGTGAATGTCTGTCAGACGGTGCAGGCAACTCTCACCGGTGTCGTGGCCGCGCGGGCCTTCGGGGCGTTGGGCGTCGTCGTCGGTGTGTTGTTGAACGTTGTCGTCTTCTTCGTCCTTGCCGAGGCAGTGCCGAAGACGTATGCGATCCTGTATCCGGAGCGAGCGGCGTTGCGAACGGCGAGAGGGTTGCGCCTTCTCGTTCGCTTTCCTCCTCTGCGCATGGTCTCCGGCTGGTTGATCAGTCTCACGAATGTGATCGTGCGCGGAAAGGGACTGGAGAAGGGGCCCTTCGTCAGCGAGCAGGAGTTGCTCGGGATCGTCGAAGCCGCGGTCACTGATGAGGTCATCGAAGAAGAAGAGCGCGATCTCATCGAATCGATCATCGAGTTCGGCGACACCGTTGCCCGCGAGGTGATGATTCCACTTCCAGACATGGTGACCGTGCCGCATTCGGCGAGCCTTGCCCAAGTGGTCGACCTGGCGATTGAGCACGGATTCTCCCGTATTCCGGTGATGAGCGATGACGACGATGTCATGGGTGTCGCCTTCATGAAGGATTTGGTTCGTCAGGAAAGAGCAGGAAACGGCGCTGCGCCCGTGATCGAGCACATGCGGTCAGTGGTCGTGATTCCCGAGAACAAGCCGGTGAGTCGCCTGATGCGAGAGATGCAGGAGAGGAAGTTTCATCTCGCGATCGTCGCAGACGAATACGGAAGCATTGCAGGACTCATCACACTCGAAGACTGTCTCGAAGAGTTGGTGGGAGAGATCATCGACGAATACGACACCGATCGAAAGCAGATCGAGCATCTCCGTGACGGTCAGTACTTGGTCGATGGATCGACCAGCGTGTCGGATGTGAACGAGGAACTCGATATCGATATCCCCGACGACGAATGGGACAGCGTCGGTGGATTCCTCTTCGGAACTCTCGAACACGTGCCAGCGATTGGGGAAAGCATCGACTATGACGGGTGGCGTTTCACTGCCGTCGAAGTCAAAGGTCGACGTATTCGCAAGATTCGCATCGGCCTCGTCGACGGCGTTCACCATCTCGACGCCGTCGCAGATCCGAGTTGACCTGGCCCGAACTTACTGAGTGAGACGTTCGAAGATCGCCGGAAGATCCGGATATCGACCGGTGTTCCCGCCGCCGTCGACAGAGAGAAACGACCCGCTCATGAACGCTGAGTCGTTGGATGCCAGAAATGCTGCAACTGATGCAATCTCATCAGGATGTGCGTGCCGGTGCAATGGCGCATTGTCTTCGAAAGAGCGAAGCACTTCGTCGATGGCGAAGAAGCCTGAGGTTGCGTTGGTCTTGACAAGACCCGGCGCAATGGTGTTCGCACGAATATTTCTTGGTCCGAACTCCATCGCAGCCACACGAGTCAACATTTCGGCACCGGCCTTAGCTGCGCAATATGCAGCCATTCCTCGTGCAGGTTGAATGGCATTCAGCGAGGCAACAGTGATGATGGACCCTCCGGTTCGAATATGTGGTCCAGTGTGCTTGAGGGTGAGGAAGACTCCAGTCAGGCACAGATCGATGATTCGGCGCCACTCAGAAAGGGGATGTTCGCTGATCTGGGCAAAGGTTCCGGCGCCAGCATTGGCAACCACAATGTCGATGCCACCGAACACCTCGACTTGACGGGAAACGTACGCCTCGAGCCCTTCCTCGCTTGTGACATCGCAGTGACCCGTTGACACAGCGCTCCCAAAATCAAGTTCGAGGCGTTCCAGCCCAGCGGTGTCGATATCTCCGGCGAGAACTCTTGCGCCTTCGGCAATGAAACGCTTCGTGATCGATCGACCGATACCAGACGCGGCGCCGGTGACGAGAGCGATCTTCCCGTCAAGGCGATGGGCAACGGGATTCAATGGCTGATGGCTCATGGTCGAAAACTAGTTCGACGAGGACAGGACCGAGCGGAGTTCCGTGCGACGGATCTTGCCGAGAGCGGTTCGCGGGATCTCGTCGACAATACGAATTTCGCGAGGCGCACAGTAGGCGGGGAGCGATCGACGAACAGTGTCCCGCACGTCATCCAGCACAAGATCTCGACACGTCGTCACGAGGACGACACGCTCACCCCACTCGTCGTCCTTGAGCCCGATGATGCAGGAATCGTCGGGTGTCGTGACGCCTGCAAGTGCACGTTCGACCGCTTCGGGCCATACCTTTTGGCCTCCTGTGACGATGACGTCTCCTCGTCGTCCAATGACATGCAGCCGTCCATCTTCCAGCCAGGTCCCGGCATCGTCGGTATGGAGCCATCCATCAGCATCGATCGATGTCGTTCCGTCCCGATAGCCGCGCATCAACATCGGTCCTCGAACCAGGATTTCGGCATCGTCGGTGATGCGAATCTCCACCCCATCGAGGGGAAGACCGTCGTAGACGATCCCAGATCCTGTTTCGGTGGATCCATACGTCGAGATGACATTGCTTGCGAGTCGATCGGGAGGTCGGGAGCCTCCGAGAAGGATCAGTCGAAAGAGAGATGGATCGATGCGCTGGAGAGTGGTCGTTACCAGTGACACGAGTGTGCATGTGCGCGCCAGACGAGTGACCTCGGCGGCATCGAAGTGAGGAAGCGCCGTCAGGGGAATGTCCATCACCATGGAGCGAGTGACAACGGAGAGTCCGCCGATGTGGGCGACTGGCAGACACGCCAGCCAGCGGTCGCCTTCCGTCACTCCGAGTGCTCGGCTACTTGCGCGAGCTGAAGCCTCGACGGCGGCGTGAGTCAGAACGACTCCTTTTGGATTCCCTGTCGAGCCACTCGTCGCCACGACGAGAGCGTCGCCGCTGTGCACCGGAACCGAGTTGTCGAGTCGATGTGATCCAGATGGATCGATGACGTGAGCAGGTCTCATCGTGCTGAGAAGTGCCTTCCGTGCGGGTGCAGGAAGTCGCTGATCGACCGGGAGAACAGCATGACCGGCATCCCACGCACGTCGAAGTTGGTCGACGAAGTCTGGCCCTCCGGGAAGATCGAGAGCGACGAGTTCGGACACGCCGTCAGGCTATGGCGTCTGCGCCTGACGTTGTTCTCGCCGCATTCTCACCCGATGTGATGGGTCAGATTCGAGGGTCGATCGGAGTGGAGATTCCGATCGCCTCGTCGATGATCTGCGCAACTGACAGGCATGCAAGGTCACGGAAGCGCCAGGAACTGACCTGCACACCGACTGGTAGTCCGTCGGCAACTCCGGCGGGTACGACGGCAGCTGGAGCTCCAAAGAGGTTGGCGGGAAGGACTGGTCGGAAAGTCTCGAGCACGACACGAGCTTGTTCGATGCCGGCGATGTCGAAGCCGTGTTCGAAGGCGGGGAGTGCCCATGTCGGTCCGATCATCACCTCGAACTCTTCGAACCAGTGACTCCATTCCGCAGCGAGTGCAAATCGTCGTCCGTGCATGAGCACGAGTTCGGTCTGATCGACATCAGGAAACTCCTGCTGTCCGAACTCGAGGAAGCGGAACGACTCCTCGCTCATCACGGTGCGCAGAAGGTCGCGCATGACTGCGAGCTCAGCGTTGAGGACAGAGGACCAGAGACCAATGGCTTGTTCGACGTTCGGAGGAACCGCTTCTTCGACATGGTGACCGAGGTCGTCCAACACCGCTCCTGCTCTGCGAACGACATCGGCGATTCCGGGGTCGGTCCGTCC
>JBJTGN010000143.1:0-4232 GCA_046093905.1 Actinomycetota bacterium | reverse complement strand
CCTCTTTAACTTATACGAGAGGCTGGAGCGGATGTCGTCGCTCTCCGACTTGAACGCCATCCCGAGAATGCCGACACGCAAGGTCGAGAGATCCCATCTCTGTTCCATCCGCGAGACCATGTATAGAGGCAAGCCCTCGTTCACCATCATGCTTGCATGCCCGAGCGTGAAATTGTTGTTGTTGAAGGCAGCTAGTTGCATTGTGTCCTTGAAGAGACATGGGCCCGCCGCGAAACCTGGTCCAGGCATGTCCAGCGCACGGGGATAATCAAAGGTGATTGCATGGCGGACACGATGGAAATCGACCCCATAATCATTGGCAATCATGTAGAACTGATTGGCCGCTGCGAACTTGATGTAGCGCCACGTGTTCGTGAAGAGCTTCGCCAGTTCTGCCTCTTCGGGCGTGGTGACGACGATCTGCTCAGTCAACAGGTTGAAGACTGCTTTCGCCCGCTCGACCGCGGAAGGGCTGCAGCCACTGACAATCTGCGGAAGGCTGTACAGCTCGGTGAACGCCTTTCCCTCTGCGATTCGTTCCGGACAGAACGCAATGTCAACATCCACACCTAGAGCCTTGAGGCGCGTCTCGACGAGTCGTGTCACACCCGGATAGACGGTGCTGCGAAGAATCAACAGGTGGTGAGGACGCAGATACTCCTTGAGCGCTGCAACCGCATTGGGTACCGCCTCAGCATCGGGATTGAGGTGTTCATCCACCGGGGTTCCGACCACGACAATGATGACGTCAGCCTCCGTCACGACAATCGGGTCAGTCGACGCCCGGAACTTGCCGGTTGCGGAGATCCGGTCCATCACTTCAGCTGCGCCGGGCTCAAGGAACGGCATTTCACCTGAGTTAACCATCTCTACTGCGGCTGGATTGATGTCGTAGGACACCACGTCACTGCCCTTGTCCGCAAGTGCCATCGCGAGGGGAAGACCAACGTGACCACAACCGCCGACAACAGCAATTTTCAGCATCATGCCCTCAGTCTAAGTTCAAGAAAACGGATACCCGTAACCAATTGAATGGCTACGGACCACTCGTCGTAACAGCTGCGTCATCACGATTTCGTATCAGCACAAGTATCGGATTAACTCGGTCCCAGTAATAGACCTTTTCCACCCCATCTGCCAACAGCGCGTTCCACAACGAGGGCATCTGCTTCTTCATGGAAGCATCTGGGCCATAGCCGGGGAAGAACGACGGACCAATTGCGTCAACCACACAATCAGGAGTCTCGTACAGGAGTTCACTAGTCAGCTTCTCACGAAGCGGACCAACCTCTAAGTTGAGATTGTTGCCTTCAATCATCCCTGCTGGTGCAACAAATCGGCTCGCCGGTCGCCAATCATAGAACGCGTAGACCTCGGGACTCCACCCCCAGACAAATGCATAACTATCGGGACTACATGCGGCAGAGAGAGGGTTCCCCTGTCCATCGAATGCTCTCTCCCATCGGTTCTGATCTTTGTTCAAAATCTGACCAACTGAGATGCTGGGTTCCACTCGAGTCACTCCGCCGAATGCAGGAGCAACAATCAGTAGAACAACAAAGAGGGCGGCGAGCTTCAGCCGCCTTGTAGTCTCAGGCCGACCTCCATCAGACAGAAACTCTGGAGCGAGCACAGCGCTCGAGGTTGCCGGAAGACAAATCAAGAATGCAGCCAAGCAACTCGTGACCAGAATATAGTTGTAGTGCGGAAAAATTATTGGACTCGCGCACAACGTAACGAAGCCTGAAGTCACGATACAGGGCCCTTCCAATCCAGTTGTCTTGACACTTCGAAGTCTTCGTTCATCACTCTTTTCGAATCTGAGAGACGAGTTTCGAAAACTATCCAACGTGAGAGGTAGCAGAGGCAAGAACGTCAGCAGACTTAATCCAAGAGATGAAAACCGGGCTGCCAAGGGAACAGATGGCATGTCTCCCATACCACCGGCACCTCCACCCCTGATGTAGTCAATGGTCATCTGCACAGACTCAATTGCCGAATCAAGCGGTACGCCCTTCATCAGTGCCACGAGGTAGAGCAACACTGTCATTGCATTTGAAGCAAGAACGACACCGAACACCGCTCGATACCACGAAAATCCACGGCGATGCAGTTGTGTGACGAGCACCAGCAGGACAGAGAGTCCCACAAATCCGAAGAGATATTTGGACCATGTCCCGAAGCCAACGAAAGCTGCCCCTAAAAGGATCAACTTGTTGGACGACCAGCCAAGACTGGCGATTGCACAACCCACAAGAATAATGATCATCGGAAGTTGTTCTGTAGACAGTGACCAATAGTCCTGATGATTGAATCCGTGACCCCAGTAGAAAACGAGTGGTGAGATGCTGAACACAGCAAATCTGTTTCCACGATGTCGTGATGCAGCGTAAGCAGTCACGGCACAAGCCGACGCCGAGATAGTGGCGCTTAGAAGGTGTGCGAGGGGAAGCGATAACGGAAACCCCAATCTTCCAAGTATTCCCAGACTCAAGGCCCAGATGGGTCCATATGTGGGGCTTGTGAATCGTTCGTACGGCACCAGTGATTGCACTGCTCGTCGTCCGCTTGCAAGCAATTCAGCTTCATCAGGGTTCGCCACATTGAATGTCAGCAGCCTGTCGCGTCTCAAGTAGAAAAAGACAACAAACACAGAAAGAACTATCAAGACTCTCTTGGTGCGAGCAGACCGAAGATGTCGCATGCCTGACGAACATGAGCGACGGATGATCCCAGTTCTCAGGTGCTCGGACATGGGTATTATCCTGACAGACATCACTCCAACGTAGATTGAAGTTCCGCACAACTCGAGTAGGTCATGGTGCTTCGTGAGCCGTTGTCTCCAGGAGTGCTAGTTTCATGAGCCAGATTTCGAGAAAGACGATGGAAATGCCCACCGCAAAATTCAGTGACACATTTTCCGATGTTCTGGTTGAGTTGGGTTATACCCACTGCTTCTTTGTGGCCGGCGGCAACATCATGCATCTCATTGAATCTTTGTCACATAGGGTGACGATGGTTCCAGTAGTGAATGAGGTTGCGACAGTGATTGCAGCCGAATACTTCAATGAGGTACAGAGGCCCAGCGGGAAAAGGGCCCTTGCCATGGTCACTGCTGGACCAGGTCTAACGAATGCGCTTACTGGGATGGCTGGTGCCTTCACAGAGAGCCGCGAGGTTCTCGTGGTTGGGGGTCAAGTGAAGAGATCAGACTTGAGTCGAGGCACCCTCAGACAACGCGGAATTCAGGAAATCGACGGCATAGCCCTCGCCCAACCTGTGTCACTTCGGACACTGCGAGTTGAAGAGCCGATTCCCGCTCAACAGATTGTTGATTTCATTCATCAACCACGAGTATCTCGCAAGGGACCGTTGTTCATAGAGATGTGCTTGGATGCACAAAATGCTGCGCCAGTTGAGGAGACATTCAGTCTTCCAAGAGATGAGGACAGGCCGCCACAAGCGCACGAAGTCGAAAAGATTCGTGACTTGTTGGAGCAAGCAGAACGTCCGGTCTTGTTGCTCGGATCCGGCGTTGATATCGAGTCGATCCATGCTCTTCTCTCAACCACCGAGCAAATGGGACTGCCTCTCCTGTCCACATGGAATGGAGCGGATCGAATTCCGTGTACAGCGACAAATTTCTGGGGCCGACCGAACAATTGGGGCCAACGACACAGCAACCTAATCATGCAGCAGGCTGATCTAGTCATCGCTGCCGGCACCAGACTCGGATTTCAGCAGACTGGTTTCAATTTCCAAGAGTTTGCACCCTTGGCAAATGTTGTTCATATTGACATTGACCGTGCTGAGATTGAGAAGGGGCACCCAAGAGTTGATGTCGGAGTAGTTGCTGACGCCGCCAAGACATTGGAGTTGGTGTTTGCTACTCGGCCCACTAACAAGGCGAAGATTGCTCAATGGTTGAAACTCTGTGAATTGATTCGCTCTCGCGTGCCAGTTCCGGACCCAGAAAACTCCGCGAGAATTGAGTTCGTCGAGATTTTCAAGTTCGTGCACGAACTATCGACTCATTTCGGCGGTCAAGATGTGGTGATTCCCTGTAGTAGTGGAGGTGGTTCAACAGTAACGATGCAGGTGCTACAACAGCGAGGCCTACCTCAACGCATCGTGACGAACAAGGGAATGGCAAGCATGGGATATGGTTTGCCTGGTGCCATCGGTGCGGCCTTTGCGAGACCCAAAGACACAACTTGGCTCATCGATGGTGA
>JBJTGN010000142.1:0-1875 GCA_046093905.1 Actinomycetota bacterium | reverse complement strand
GTTCGATCCTCGACGGGTCGCAGCACTCGTTGAGCGGCCGGATGAGTCAGATTTTTCGTCCGATCCACGACCGAAGTCGAATCTGGACGCGGCATCGCCGTTGATGGATCAGGACGCGGCATCGCCGACGTCACGTTTTTGATTCCCCTCGGCGGCGGTCTGTCCAGACCTTCCGGTGGTGTCTCCAACCGATCCTTGATCACGCGCAAGGGAAGGAAATGCTCCTTTTGCTCGCGCAGGATGTATCGCAACAGTTCGACATCTTCGTCGTAGAACTTCCGATATCCCGAAGCAGTCCTCTCGGGTTCGATCAATCCCTGACTCTCGAGAAAACGAATCTTCGAGATCGTCACATCCGGGAATTCCTCGAGCAACAAGCCGAGCACTTCCCCGATCGAGAGATACGGACGTTCGGCGGCAAAGCGAGTCACTGATCGCCCGCCGGCTCCAGGAAGATGAGTCGAAAGCGTCCGATGAGAATCTCATCTCCTTGTGCAAGCACTACCGAGTCGACTCGCCGCTGGTTGACATAGGTTCCGTTCATGGATCCCATGTCCCTCAGAACGTATTCCGATTCCTGACGCTCGATTTCCGCGTGACGTCGCGAAACCGAGATGTCGTCCAAGCTGATCTCGCTGTCGGGGTGCCGACCGAGTCGGGTGACTCTCCCGTAGAGATCGAACCGATCGCCCGCCTGCGGTCCCGAGCGCACGACGAGCGAAGCAGCATCGGGAGGAATGACATTGAGATCGACTGATGGATTGTCCTGAGGACCTATTGCGTCCTGCAAAGGATCAAAGTTCGAAATGATGACCGTACGATCTCCGTGAACCTCGAGCGCCGCTCCACACGAACTACAAAAGTAGGCATCGGATGCGTTGCGGTGTCCACACTTCTGGCAAAACAGTGACATGGGCGTCACTCCTTCACGAAACGCCGATAGGCGTCTTCATCGATCAAATGACCAAGGTCGACATCTGCATCGACCGAGAGTTCGTAGATCCACCCCCGCCCGAAGGGATCAGAGTTCAACAGCGACGGGTCGCTCTCGAGCTCCACATTGACTGAACTGATGGTTCCATCCAGCGGCGAGTAGATGTCGGACACCGATTTGGTGGACTCGACTTCGCTCACCGACTGACCTGACGCGACTGGCACTCCGATGGTCGGCAACTGGACGAAAACCACGTCCCCGAGCGCATTCTGAGCGAAATCAGTGATTCCGACTCGGGCGGAGCCGCCATCGAGTCGAGCCCATTCATGATCTTTCGAGAAGAGCAACTTCCCGAGTTCAGCCATGACGTCAATCTAGTACGACCCAGTCGAGTCAATTGGTGATATCCACACCCCGATGTCGGAGCCCGGCCCGGATCGCCGGGAGGTATTGCCAAGCGGTGTAGTAACTCAATCCGAGTCCGATTGGACCTGCCACCCAGGCGAAGCCCGTGAAGAACCAGTCACCGGGTATGCCACTCGAACCCATGACGAAGCCCGGAAAGACGAACATGAGGATGAAGGTCGCCCACTTCCCCAGTCTCGACACATCGAAACGTGCCATCCCGTAGAAGACGGTCAATATCGCAACCGTTGCTCCGAAGACTCCCTCTCTCAGGAGTACGAGCACACAGAACCACCACGGAGCCGAACCATCGATCATGATGGCGATCAGCGAAACGAGGAACATCAGTCGGTCTGCTGTCGGATCGAACTTCTTGCCGAACTCGCTGATCTGATCGAAGCGGCGAGCCACCCAACCGTCCACCCAATCCGTGGCACCGAGGAAGCCCAGGATCAACGCTGCGTATGCGCGCTCTTCTGCCCCGAGGAGAAGCCACAAGAAGACCGGCAAGCAGCAGAGCCGCAAGAGAGTGATGA
>JBJTGN010000141.1:0-2290 GCA_046093905.1 Actinomycetota bacterium | reverse complement strand
AGTTACCATATTTCGGGTGTATTGAGCATGACCTGGAGTGTCGGCAACAACGAAGGTTCGGCGTGGTGTTGCAAAGTACCGATACGCAACGTCGATGGTGATCCCCTGCTCTCGTTCGGCACGCAATCCATCGGTCAAGAGCGCCAGATTGGTCGAGCCGTCGCCGAAGCGCTTGCTCGCCCGTTCCACAGCTCGCAACTGATCTTCGAAGACCGTCTTCGAATCGTGGAGAAGTCGTCCGATCAACGTCGACTTGCCATCGTCCACCGAGCCTGCGGTCGCAACTCGCAATGCCATCAGAAATACCCTTCGCGTTTGCGATCTTCCATTGCTGAGTCGCTGAAGTTGTCGTCGGCCCTCGTGGCACCGCGTTCGGTGATCCGTGCGGCGGCAACCTCCAGAAGTACCTCATCGACAGAGCTTGCCGAGGATTCCACCGCCCCTGTACAACTCGCGTCTCCCACCGTCCGATAGCGAACTTGCATCTCACGAGGAACTTCGCCAGGTTCCAGAATCACCGGACCGCCAACAGCGAGCAGCATGCCATCGCGCTCGACCACCGAGCGCCTGTGGGAGAAGTAGATCGATGGAAGCGGGATCGACTGGGCGGCGATGTAGCGCCAAACATCCACTTCGGTCCAGTTCGAAAGCGGGAAGGCCCTCGAATGCTCACCCGCCCGGATTCGACCATTAAGGAGATTCCACGGCTCAGGACGCTGAGCACGGGGATCCCATTGCCCGAAACGATCCCGGAACGACATGATCCGCTCCTTCGCCCGGGCCTTGTCCTCGTCACGACGTCCGCCACCAAATGCCGCCGTGAATCCGTGCCCGGCAATCGCGTCGAGAAGGGTGACCGACTGAAGTCGATTCCGACTGGCTCGTGGCGAGTCATCCTCGACGACCCGCCCCGAGTCGATGGAGTCCTGCACCCGAGCAATGATCAAGTCGACGTCGTAATGCTCGACCATGCGGTCCCGATAGGCAATGACCTCCTCGAAATTGTGTCCGGTATCGACGTGCAACACCGGAAACGGAATCCGGGCTGGGCGAAACGCGCGCCATGCAAGGTGCAACAGAACAGCTGAGTCCTTGCCTCCCGAGAACAGGAGCACCGGAGATCTGGTCTCCGCAGTGACCTCGCGAATGATCGAGACAGCCTCGTCTTCGAGTTCGCCGACTCCAAAATGTCGAGAACCCATGACCGAGGAGCTCACGTTGTGTGCAGTCCGCATTCAGTTTTCTCACTACCCGACCAACGGCCTGCTCGACGATCTTCGCCCGGAAGAACTGGTCGCGTGCACGGCGCGCACCCGATCGATGAGTATCCCTTCTCGACGAGTGGATGAGTCGGAAGGTCGAATCGAGCCACGTAGTCGAGCATGTCCTCGTCAGACCAGGCGACCAACGGATTGATCTTGGTCATCTGACGAAGAAGATCGAATGACACTGCCGGAGCGTCAGCGCGCGTTGGTCCATCCACTCGACGAATTCCGGTGATCCATGCTGTTCTGTTGGACAAGGCTCGCCCGAGAGGCTCAACTTTGCGACGCCCACAGCAACCCTCGAGTGAGGTTCGCCACTGCTCATCCGGAACCACGTCGGGCAACGGCCTCACAACCGTCAGATCGAACCCGATCGTCTGTCGGAGGGTTTGAACGTACGCAAGGGTCTCATCGAAGAGATACTGCGTATCGAGCAAGACGATGGGTGTCGATGGAGCATTAGTAGCCACCAGATGCACGAGTACTGGATCTTCGAACGATGCGGTGAAGACGAGGCCCGGCCCGAAGGACTGAGCAGCCCACGCAATGATGCCTGCGGCATCATGTTCGTCGATCCGGTTGGGTAGGACAGCCGACGAGGAAATGGTCACACCTTCAGCCTACGACTAAACCTGATAAATCCTGTCATATTTAGCGGGTTTTCCCGCTACGATCTTCTGCATGTGCGGAACATCGCGCCTCATCACCGGGTATTTCGGCACCGAATTCGACGGCGTCGACGCAGTCGACCTGAAGGACGAACTACTACCTCTTCTCGAAGATCGACTGGTGCTGGTGTTCAGAAATCAATCGATGTCCCCATCCGATCAGGTGGCACTCGCCAGACTCCTCGGTGAGCCGACTCCGGCCCACCCTGTCGTTCCGGGACACCCCGACCACCCGGAGATTCTCGAACTCGACGCCCAAAAGGGAGGCAAGAACGCCCGTTGGCACACCGATGTCACGTTCGTCGCAACTCCCCCGGCGGCGTCGGTTCTCGTCGCCGACCATGTCCCAGCCTGGGG
>JBJTGN010000140.1:0-19551 GCA_046093905.1 Actinomycetota bacterium | reverse complement strand
CACTGCTCCCATCGATCGAGCGAAACGATCTGCTCATCGCATCGATTCCGTGATGAACCGCTCCCGAGGTTCGGTTGCCACTCGGCGAACTGTGTGTGGGAAGTACGGCACGATGCGCGGCACCTCGACTTCCACTCCCACGGAAACGGTCTCTGCGGAAACGATCACGTCAGGTACACGCGATCGGCTGACACCGGCATCCATCAGAATGTCCTGCGCAGCCTCTCTTCCGAGATGGGCAACAGCATCGATTGTTTCTCCTTGGACTGCAGCAGCCGATGCACCGTGAGAGGCCGCAGCGCCAGCAACAGCCGACGTGTGGAAGTAGATCGCCGACTGAACTGCGATCATCAGAATCGTCACCACGATCGGAACGAGGAGGACGATTTGTGTCGTCGTCTCGCCCCGCTCTCGTCTTTCGACGCCTTCCGCCGTCCACAGCTTCCTCGAAATCATCCGAGATCGAGACTGTTCGCCTTGTTGCGCACCTTGTCGGTGATGATGACGCCGACAGAGAGAGCCAATGCGATCAGTGCCGCAGCAAGAACGATCGTCGTCGCACTGACTTCACCCCTGTCACAGTCGAGGTCTCGCTGAGCCACCAAGCGAATCGCGTAGTACTCCCAGATCTGTCGGAATGTGTCCATGTCTTGTCCTTTCGTGTCGAATCAACTGTCGAATCCGCTCGTGATGAGATGCATTGCTGGATAGCCGAGAAGGACGAGAAACCCGATGAACAACAGAACCATCGGAAGTCCCATGCGTTCTGTCGCTTCATTCGCCCGCGCTTCGACATCAGCAAGTTCGCGGGATCGCATCGCAGAAGCCTTTGCAATCAGCGAAGCTGTCATTCGCGCCCCTTGCTCCCCTCCGAGTCGAACTGTTGCGGCGAGTTCAGGAAGTTCACCGACTCCGAAACGAGTTCCGAGCTCGGCCAACGTGTCCCAAGGAGATCGGCGAGTTGCTCGAGCGACATCGAGTGCTTCGGATATCGCAGAGAATGTTGGGCCGTCACCGACATCTGCAGCGCTGTGAAGTGCCGTCTCGATTCCACCGCCTCCTGCGAGCATGATCGAGACGAGGTCGAGGTATGCCGACAGAGACGTGCGGAACCGGCGGCGATGTTGATGTGCCATCCTTCGAACCTGATTCGCTGGATACTGGAACCCCACGAACCCGAGAACGAGCGCCATCACCGCCATCATGTGAACAGGAGTGTCGACGCCACCAAGTGACGTCGTGATCCAGACTCCGAGAGGCATGCCGAGTCCAGCGAGTCCGAACATCAGTCGCCGAGCAGCGACCGACTCAGCGGACAATCCGCAGACTGCAAGATCTGTCTCATCGATCTTCGCTCTGACGCGAATCGTCGTGACAACGTTGTGCCACACCGAGTTCGACCTCCGGTGAGACAACACTCCGTACTTGGCGAGACGATCAGCGAGCGGTATCGGCCTCAATGATCGGCGCAGCACGATGAGACCGCCTCCCAGACTTGCGCCGAGGATCAGAATCATGCTTCAACCGTCTCGCGTCGGGCGATGAACCTCACTGGATTCTCGATTCGTCCGAGTCGTTTCATGGCTGCGAAGGATCCCGCAAACATCCCCGCAACCAGCAGCGCAACGAACACTCCCGTGGGAGTTCCGTACGGCTCGAGGTAGTTCGGATCCAAGAGGATCAGGCCGAGAACGAAGACCACGACGACGACTGCGATGATTCTCACAGCACTGCGAGTCCGAGCACGTGCCACCCAGACTCTGGTGCGCATCGAAACGTCGTCGCGACAGCATTGTGCAAGATGTCCGAGAAGCGACCCCATCTCACGTACCTGATTCTCTGCAGCAGTGATCAGAGCTGCTGCGACAAAGTCTGCGAGGGGATGATCGACCTCGGATGCGAACTCGCGCACGGCGTCCTGCAGCGGCGTGAACCCGATTCTGGCCGACAGTCTCTCGACAGCAGGTCTCAGGAGCGGTGGTGCAGTTCTTGCAGTGACGGTGATCGCCTGTTCGATGCCACTCGCTCCTGCGATCGTGTCTCTCAGCTGTTCGGTCCAGACCGCCAAAGCCTCGACGATGTCGCGCTCATCACGTGTATCCACTGGGGTTCTGATGGGAAGAGAGCCAATGACCCGTATCCCTCTGGTTCCAGCAAGGACGAACAAGATGCCGAATGCAAACGTCATTCCTGTGAAGATGCGCCAGCCGATGATCATTGTCGGTGCATCCCCTCGAGCGGACTCACTCGATTCGATGGACTCGCAGAGTCGAGTATCTGACGAAGTCGAGTCGAAACGGGAACGACTGCATGTGCCGGAGAACTGCCGTTGCTGGCGAAGATCTCATTCGACACGATACGCGGTCCGTCACTGTCCACGACTTCGCGAATGCTGGTGATGCGCCGTCCGCCGACTGTCAGCTCGATATGGATCACCACATGAACCGCGTTCGCCACGAGAAGGTTGATGACATCGATCGGCAAACCGGTGTTCGCCATCGAAACGTATGCCGCAAGCTTCGAGAACACCGACTTCGTCGAATCGGCATGAATCGTGCACATCGATCCGTTGTTGCCCTGACTCATGGCCAGGAGCATCGGAAATGCTTCGGCACCGCGCACTTCGCCGACGATGACGCGATCGGGATCCATTCGCAGGGCCATCCTCGTCAGATCTGCTAGCGGTATCGCTCCATGACCTTCGACGTTGGCATGGCGTGATTGCAAGGCATCGTGATCGGGGTGGAGTTGGGCGAACCGTTCGATGCCGAGTTCGAATGCGTCCTCGATCGTCACAATCCTCTCCTGATGCGGAATCTCATTCATCAGGGCACGAAGTAGGGTCGTCTTTCCGGTCCCTGTTCCACCAGCGACGATGATGTTGCGGCGTGAACGAACACATGCTTCGAGAAAGCTGCCGACTTCGTCCGACATCAATCCGCCACGCATCAGTTCCTTCAGAGACGAAAGTTGGAACTGATGTTTGCGAATGATCAGAGACGGGTGTTGTGACACATCCATGACCGCAAAGAGACGGCTTCCGTCCTCCAAGCAGAGATTGCACTCGGCTGTTGCTGCATCGAATCGCCTCTCGCCGAATCGCGAGCGGGATGCGATATTGCGCACGAGACGCACGAGTTCTTCGTCGCTGTCGACGACTGGATCGATGACGACACGACTTCCATCACGTCGCTTCGTCCAGACAGGAGCCGAGCCACGAATGTGAATGTCGGTGATGTCAGGATCGTCGAGGAGCGATTGAAGCGGTCCGAAGCCGAGGAGGAGATCGACGGCCTCCTTGGTGATTCGCGCCCGATCCACCTGAACGATCTCTGGTTCGGTGAATGCGCGGACATCGTTCGACCTTCTCTCGAAGACGAGCCGAGCCTCTTCGTGGGCGACGGCGATCTCGTCGTCCGACGTCGACTCGACACCGATCTGGCGTTTTCGTTGGCGATGAGCAACCAGAGCATTGGTGATATGGGACGTCAGTTCTTCGACGTGCCGCGAATCGTCGAACCTTCTCATGCCAGTTGCCGACTCCGGTCAGGTGCGGCTGCGAATCGTGTCAATGATGAGCGAAGGGCAGCAGAAGACCGCCGATCGTTCGGGAGGAGATCGGCAAGGATCGGCCAGCGAATCGCTCCCAGTGCATCAGCGGAACGTAGACGCCCTCCTGCAGTGAGGACCGACCACGTCCCCATGCTTTCGAGGAGTGAGCGACGATGCGCAAGAGCCACGAGGTCCTCGACGTCCTTGCGCACCACGATGATGCGTTTCGACGCTGCGGCGATGATGTCTCGAGCTGGAGAATCGGGGCGAATCACACCCACATCGATCAGAACATCACCGGTTGTCCGGCTCTCGAGATTCGACAATGTGGGAAGGACATCACTCAACATCGAGTGGACTGCTTCCATTGCTGGAGGTGCAACCACGACGCGGACCCCGTTTCGAAGTCGTCGAGTCACTCGATCGATGGAGATGGCTGTCGTCTCGTGAGAGTTCAACAGTGTGACGAGATCTCCGAGTGAGGGACGGAGATCCCAGTTGTGACGGGCTGCGAGACGACCTCCATCCGGGTCGGCCTCGACGACCAAGGGCGGATGCGGCCACAGCGATGCAACATGCAAACAGATCGTGCCGAGGTCGGTCAGCCCGCCCACCGTTCCGAGTGCGATGACAGCCATCTCATCCCACCACCTTGACGAGGTGAATCTCTTCTCGTCCGACGAGACGAGGAATGGAGTCGAGCGGGGATTTCACCGTGATGGCTCGCTCGCTCGACAACGGGTCAGGAGTCGACACTTCCCAGATCTCGAGGGGGCCCGGAACTTCGTCGATCCTCATCTCGCCTTCGAGGGTCGTTTCAACCGTGAAGATTCGTACGACATCACCTGCTGCCAGTTCGACCGGCGCTGATGACAGCCGAACCGTGAGACCGACCAGTCCGTCGAGTGGTCCGACGTCCCCTGTCGTGGTCAAGAAGGCTGGGATCAATGGCGTGCCACTTCTGAGATCTGCGGTCACCCGTCGACCGACGACCTGTCCAGCCGATGAGGATCGAATCAGAGCAATGTCGGCTGATGCAGTCACAACGATCTCGGAGAGATCGACGGCAGACAGAACTTCACCGCGTTCGATGTCTCGAGATGTCACCAATACAGCGGTGCCTGCCTCGACCGACCGTTGCCAGAAGACCGCTCCGCCGATCGAAGCCGCCACGATGAACAGTCCGACTGCGAGTTCGGGAACCCGAACGGTCGACACTCCGAGACGAGCCGAATCTCGTTGAGGTACGAGGTGAGAACCCGAATCGAGTTCATCCGACTGACGTCTCCGACCTGTCCCCTTCACGAGCCTCCCCTTCGACACACATTGCGGTGAAGTCGTGTCGGTTCGTCCACCTTGAGACTGGATAGGGCGTCAGGCGATCTCGACGAGATCTGCTCACTATGGAGTGTGAGGCTGGCGAACAGGGTCGTGAACGTGGATAGCCTGACCCCGTGGATCACGTCGTTGGAGCAACAGCCGGCACGGGTCGCGTTCGCGCACCGGAGACTCCTCCTCAGTTGAACGACCCCTGCTGGTGCGGATCCGGTCGAAAGTACAAGAGGTGTCATCGTTCGATCGAAGGGCGCATTCTGCCGGGAGTCGTCTCACCGATGCGCTCGGTCCCCCCTCACATTGCACGGCCCTCGTACGCCGATACAGGTGAAGTTCGCAAATGGAACGAACCACATGTCAAATCCCCAGAGGTGATCGAGAGAATGCGCGAGGCGGGAGCACTCGCAGCGGACATTCTCCGACTCGCTGGTGAGTTCGTTCGACCCGGGATCACAACCGATGACATCGACGTCTTCGTCCACGAATTGACGATCGAACGAGGTGCATACCCGAGCCCCTTGAATTATCACGGGTATCCAAAGAGCGTCTGTACGTCACTGAACGAAGTCATCTGCCACGGCATCCCCGACTCGACGGTTCTCGAAGACGGGGACATCATCAACCTCGATGTGACCTGCTTCCTGAACGGCGTCCATGGTGACACCAATGCCACTTTCTTCGTCGGCAATGCGTCCGACGAGGACCGTCGCCTTGTGCGCATCACCGAAGAGTGCATGTGGCTGGGCATCGAAGCGGTCAGACCAGATCGACCCCTCAGCGATATCGGCAAGGCAATCGAGGACCACGCGAAGAAACACCGCTACGGAGTCGTGCGCTCCTTCATCGGCCATGGAATCGGTGAACAGTTCCACACAGACATCCAGGTGCTCCATTACTTCGATTCGCGCAACAACATGATCATGAAGCCCGGAATGGTCTTCACCATCGAGCCGATGATCACTCTCGGTACCTGGCAGCACACCATGTGGGACGACGACTGGACAGCTGTCACGTCCGATGGAAAGCGCACGGCGCAGTTCGAACACACCATCCTCGTGACCGAAACTGGTGCCGAGGTCCTCACTGGCGGAGATCGAGCGGTGTCACCGCGTCGACCGAGCTGAAGAACGATTCGTGAGCGAGTTTCCCCATGCCTGAAATCGATACGTCGGGCACCTCAAGTCGAATCACCTCATTGACTGTCGGCGAACGCTACGAGAGTTTCGATCGCGCCGAATGGGCGGAACTTCGAGCGGCCACTCCATTGACTCTGCGTGAATCAGACCTCGAACGCCTTCGTGGCATCAATGAGCGAATCGACCTCGAAGAGGTTGCAGCGATCTATCTGCCTCTCACTCGTCTTCTCAATCTCTACGTTTCAGCCACCCAGAACCTGCACAAGGTGAGCGCGACATTTCTCGGCACATTGGCTCCGAAGATGCCGTACGTCATCGGCGTTGCGGGAAGCGTGGCTGTCGGCAAGAGCACATTCGCTCGTATTCTTCAGGCTCTCCTCGCCCGCTGGCCCGATCACCCGAAAGTCGATCTGATCACCACAGATGGATTCCTCCAGCCGAACCGGGTGCTCGACGAGCGCGGAATCATGAATCGCAAGGGTTTTCCCGAGAGTTACGACACTCGAGCTCTGTTGAAGTTCCTCCGCGACCTCAAGAGCGGACAAGCTGACGTCGAAGCGCCCGTCTACAGTCACGTCGTCTACGACATCGTCGACGGCGAGACAGCAACGGTCTGTCAACCCGACATCCTCATCCTCGAAGGCCTCAATGTCCTTCAGGTCGGCAGTCCCGCAAGCGAGCATGCCGAATTCGTCTCGGACTACTTCGACTTCTCGATCTACATCGATGCCGATGAAGTCGACATCGAGAACTGGTACGTGGCGCGCTTTCTCAGTCTGTGCGAATCGGTCTTTCAGGAGCCGGACAGTTTCTTTCGCCATTACGCCCACCTCAGCAGAGACGAGGCCACGGATACCGCACATGGAATCTGGAAAGCGATCAACGGTCTCAATCTGAAGGAGAACATCGAACCGACTCGCGAGCGGGCTTCGCTGATTCTTCGCAAAGGTTCCGATCACAGGGTTTCCGAGGTTCACCTTCGCAAACTCTGAGAGTGAGCCACTTCGGTCTTCACTGCCTGTCAGAATCGACTCATGGCCAAACGACGATCTTCGTCTCGCCGGCGCAGACGGCGCTCTCGTCTTCCGGCAATTCTCTTTGCGGCTCTCGTCGCAACAGGAGCCGGCTATCTGTTCGTGCGTGCAAGCGACGACGGTACAACGGGCAATGCTCCGAGCATCGGCACCGATTCGGTGGCACCTCCGGTCACCGATGCAGGATCGTCACCCAACGGATCCGATGGAGCCGCGACGCCCGATAGCGAACCCGATTCCGGGACTGACGAGTCCTCGACGGATCCGTCCAACCTCGGAAAGCCTGTTCAAGTCTTCAGCGACACCCTCGGCGACCTGGACATCGATCAGGTCATCGAAGACTGGACCATGGTCGACCGACCAAATGTTCCGAGCAAGACCGCTGAAATCAAACCCGCTTGGGTGAACAATGGCCGCATCACTGCGAATCTTCCCGACGGGTACTACTACGGAATTCCCGTGAGCACGTTCGACGAGGATGTCCGCGGCATCAACTTCGACATCCGTCAAGTCTTCTGGGGTGAGGAATGTACGAAGAAGTTCGGTGTCGGTGACGACACATGTCTGAACGACTATCAGGTTCTCGATACTCCTGGATCGCAGTTGTACCCCGGTTTCCTCGGTGATCTGCTGTTCGTCTCTCTCGCTGTCTACGGCGACGTGTACACCGAGTCGAATACGGCAGTTGCACCATCGACGTATTGGTCGCTCCTCGCAGCTGGCCAACCCGTCACCGTCACGATTCCAACTGGCGAGCCGGATCCGCCAAATGTTGCCATCGCCGATTCGCCATTCCTTCTCACTGTCGTTGGAGGAACTGTCATCGCTGCTGAGGGAATTTGGATTCCGTGACCCTCACGCTTCCTCGATGAGATTCCCTCTTTCGATGGCTTCAGCAATGATCTGTTGAGTATGTTCCCACAGCACGTGGGAACCATCACCGATCGGTGAGAGACGGCGCATGGCCTGCGGCCTGGTGACTCCGTGTCGACGCCACGGTGAGTTCTCATCGGCATGATGATTGAGCATTGCGGGCTGCATTCGGTCGACCGCATTTGCGAATCGGCTCTCCGGCGTCTCCTGCGCCTCGTATTCCTCCCACAACTCTCGTAGATACGCGCCTTGATCTTCCGGAAGAATGCCAAAAAGACGATCGGCTGCCCGACGTTCTCGGTCCTCTTTGTCAACATGACCTGCAATGTCGTATGCGAACGTGTCACCCGCGTCGATTTCGACGATGTCGTGCACGAGGCAAAGTGCCAGGACGTGGCTCAGGTCGACATCGGCATTGCTCCACTCACGCAGGACGAGGGCGTACATCGCCAGATGCCACGAATGCTCAGCGGTGTTCTCTCTGCGATGCCCACCGACGATCGAGGTCTGCCGTTCGACCTGTTTCAGACGGTCGATTTCCAGAAGGAACTGGAGTTGGCGGTCGAGTCGTTGCGAATCCATCAGTCGGACCTCAATTCGAGACGAGGGAGGCCAATGCCCAGATCGCAGCGATGAGACCGAGAGCGGACATGAAGAGACTGCGAGCAATCGGGGCACGCTCCAAGTCACCCTCTTGGGTTTTGGGCGGCGGCTTGATCATGGCGAGGAGATTGCCGGCGAAGAGTGCACCGCCGAGCGCCAGGATCAACCACATCAACAGGTTTTCGCCGAGGAACATGTGTCCATTGTGGCAGTGCCGTGCCTTGCTGCCCATCCATGCGGGCGATCCGTACCGGGCCTCGCTGCGGTCGCCGAACTCGCTGTCTACGGTGAGGACGTGCGGTCGAGAATCCGCGATACTTCCCCCATGGGATTCCATCACGTTGCCATCGCCATTCATGATGCAAAGGCGAATTACGAGTTCTACACGAACGTGATGGGCTTCGAGCTCGTCAAGACCGTCACGGGGCCGACACCCGACGGCGGATGGAGCAAGCACTTTTTCTACTCGACCGGCGTGTCCGATTCCGGCGAGCAAGGGATGATCGCCTTCTGGGAAATCCACGATGAATCCATCGGCGATGATTTCGGAACCAATCTCAACAAGAGTGCGAATCTTCCCTGGTGGGTGAATCACATTGCATTCGATGCTCCAACGATGGCTGACTTCGAACGACATCGTGAGAGATGGCGCTCACATGGATACGTGGTGCTCGAAGTCGATCACGACTTCTGTCGTTCGATCTACATTCGCGACCCCGAGGGCAACACCGTCGAGTTCTGCCACACCGTTCGCGAATTCACGCCAGAGGAGAAGCGGCACGCCCACGAATTGCTCATGGATGCGCAGCCGCCTCTCGAAAAGCAGTTCGGTGCCACCTTGTGGCAACCAGAAGGTGAGCCGATCTCCGTCGGAGGTCAGTAATTCACGATTCAGGAGTTCACGATCTAGCAGTTCACGATCTAGCAGTTCACGATTCGGGTTCGGGTTGGAATCCGCGAGCCATGTTCTCGAACTTGGTGTGTTCGCCGAAGAAGACGAGTTTGATCGTGCCGGTCGGTCCAGCACGGTGCTTCCCGATGATGACCTCGGCCACTCCCTTGTCGGAGTTGTCGGCAGCCTCACCTTTTTCACTACGGAACATCTCCGGACGATGCAAGAAGATCACGACGTCGGCGTCCTGTTCGAGCGAACCGCTCTCTCGCAAGTCGGACAGTTGCGGTCTCTTGTCCTGACGATCTTCGAGCCGTCGGCTCAACTGACTGAGTGCAATCACCGGAACATCCAGCTCACGCGCCAGGATCTTCAAGTTTCGGCTGATCTCGCTGACCTCGAGCTGACGGCTTTCTGAACTGTTGCCCGACATCAGCTGCAAGTAGTCGATGACGATCAGTCCGAGACCGTTGTGCTTGGCCTTCAGTCTTCGGGCCTTGGCTCGAATCTCCATGACCGTGACACTCGCATTGTCGTCGAGGTAGAGCAGACGATTGTCGAGTCGCCCGATCGCTGAATTGATCCGACTCCATTCGGCTTCGGAAATCGCTCCAGTTCGCAACTTCTTGGAGTCGACACGTGCCTCGGAGGACAGGAATCGCATCGTCAGTTCGGTGTGGCTCATTTCGAGGGAGAACACGAGAACCGGGAGATTCGACACTTGGGCGACGTGGCTCGCAATGTTCAATGCGAACGCCGTCTTTCCCATTGCCGGTCGAGCTCCGACGATCACCAACGAAGACGGCTGGAGACCCAGCAATGTTTCGTCGAGGTCGACGAATCCCGTCGGAACACCCGTGAGGCTGACCTTGCTTTCGAAACGCTTCTCGAGTTCCTCCGAGGCGAGCAGCAGTAGATCCTTGATCGGTCGCGTCGAGTCGACGACTCTCTCTTCGGCCACTGCGAAGACACGCGACTCTGCATCGTCGAGAGCTTTGGCGACATCATCGGGTTCGGTGTAGGCGATCTCTGCAATTTCGCTCGCAACTCCAATGAGGCGGCGAAGGGCGGCTGTATCGACGACAATCTTCGCGTATCGGCTCGCATTGCCGATCACGGGTGTCGAGTTCTGCAGTTGGAGCAGAAAGTCGAGACCGCCGATCTCCTCGAGAAGTCCGACTCGACGCAACTCGTCAGCCACCGTGACCGGATCGATTGGGCCTCCGCCCGTCAACAATCCGCGAATTGCATCGAAGACGTGCTGGTGAGCCGGCTTGTAGAAGTGCTCGACCCGAACTCCGGCCTCGGCCACTGCGTTGACTGCATCACGCGAGAGCAGCATTGCTCCGAGGAGAGATTCCTCGGCGTTGAGATTGTGCGGTGGAACCCGGCTGCTCACGGGACGAGGCGATGTCTCGCGACGACCTCCCCGATTCGCACTGTTCGACCTGACCTCGGACATGGCTCTACCTTGACCCACCTGGGCTGTTGAACGCTAGAGGCACAACCTGTGGACGAACCACGGAAAAACTGTGGATAGCCAACTGATTCTGTGGATATCGGGCGCTCGCCCGACGATGAGGCCGGACGGCTGTTCCGTCCGCCCACCTCATTTCGCGACGACGTCGACCGTGATGTCGAACTGAACGTCGTGATGCAACTTGGCAACCACGCCGTGCTGACCCACGGTTTTGATGTGATCCGGAACCGACAACATCTTGCGATCGAGTTCGATCCCTGTCTGATCCGAAACGGCGGATGCCACGTCTGCTGCCGTCACCGAGCCGAACAGACGGCCCTCGGCACCTGCCTTGGCTTTGATCGTGATGACCTTGGCGACGAGAGCCGATGCGATCGTCTGAGCTGCCTCACGGTCGGAGGCGTCACGCAAGTCTCGTCGGCGACGCATTGCCGCAGCCTGAGCCACAGCACCATCGGACGCCTTGAGTCCAAGACCTCGCGGCAACAGGAAGTTGCGTCCATGGCCGTCGGAAACTTCGACGATGTCGCCGCGCTTGCCGAGTCCGGAAATATCTGCTCGCAGAATCACCTTCATGATCAGGCCTCCTCGCCGTCCTCGGACACGCCGGCATCGCCAGTGTCCTCACCGATGTCCAAAGAGTCCATATCGACATCGGTCTCGATGATCTCGTTGTCGATCGTGTCCACGGCATCGCCCTCGACTCGGGGACCACGGCCACCACGAGGACCGCGCCCGACCGAAGCAACTCGCTTCGTGTACGGCAACAGTGCCATCTCGCGCGAGTTCTTGATCGCGTTGGCCAGTTCACGCTGCTGCTGCACGGAGTTGCCGTTCAACCGCTGGCTGCGAATCTTCGACCGATCCGACATGAACCGCTGGAGAAGACCAACGTCCTTGTAGTCGACGTAGACGACCTTCTCGGAGGTCAACACGTTGGCCTTCTTCTTGATCTTGCGTCCGGCATCTTTCGGGGCTCGTCCCCGGACCGGCTTCTTTGCGTTGCTGTTGCTCATGTCATTTCCTCGTATTGGTTGTCAGTCGTAGATCAGAACGGTTCTTCGTCGCCGTAGAACGCTTCGTCGGCTGCCGGTGCCGGACCGCGAGACGGGCGGGGCGATGCTCCACCTTCACCTCGTGAAGGAGTCTTTTCGATCGACACCGTCGCCCATCGAAGAGTCGCTCCGACCTCATCGGCCACGATGTCCACGGAAGTGCGCTTGACGCCGTCACGTCCTTCGTATTCGCGCACGTCGAGACGACCGGACGCCATGATGCGCGCCCCCTTCGTCAGCGAAGCGGCGATGTTCTCAGCGAGCTGGTCCCAAGCGACGACATTCATGTACGTCGTCTGCTCCTGCCATTCACCGTTCACCTGGTAACGGCGATTGACGGCGATGCCGACCGTAACGGTCGCTTTTCCCGACTGGGTGTACCGAAGTTCGGGGTCTCGTGTGAGATTTCCGACGACGGTGATGGTGTTCGATGCCATGGTGATCCTCCGACTGGAATGTTCCTGGTCTGGGTGAAATGCGATTCGGACTCGAAGTCGATTCGGGTGCGTCAGGCCGCGTTCAAGCCCCGGCGAGCCGCTTCGGCATCGGGGAGTCGCAGCAATTTGTGACGGAGGATGTCGTCGGAGATTCGCATCGTGCGCTCGAAATCGTCCAGGGCACCACCGGGAGCGGTGACATTGAGGACCATGTAATAGCCCTCTTCACGCTTGTTGATCGGATACGCAAGGCGACGCTTGCCCCACCAGTCGACCTTGCCGTGGACCGAACCACCTGCGGCTGCGATTGCCTTGCTCACAGTGGATGTCCACTGCTGCGCAGCTCCGTCTTCCAACGAGCCGTCGACGATGACCATCAATTCGTATGCACGCATTGGCGTGAATCTCCCTTCGGACACGGGCCGGACGATCCGACCTCGGGACCCCGTTCGGGGCAGGGTATGCGAAGCACGGAGTGTACCGGTCGATCGAAGGACTCCACCCCGAAAGGCTGCCGCCGGACCGGAATCGGCTCACTCGAGACCTTCTGGATCAAGGACCGCTGGATTGCGATCCCCTGAATTGGGGGTTTACCTCCGGATGAGACGGAAGACCGATGCCGCAATGAGACCGACTCCCCACGCGACCGCGCCGTCACGGTTCGTCAACGCCCCGCCCGTCTGCAGGACCCCTGTCACCGCCAGGTCGCGAGCGCCTTGGAAGACGAGACCGGGAGTGTTGCCGACCAGACCCCAAGAAATCGCAACGATCCCGCCAATGATGCCGAGTACCCCAGTCGGAACAACGAGCATCTCGCGGGACATGTACGACGCAACGACGAGCGCGAATCCTCCCGAGACGACAAGAACGATACCGACACCGATGATTGCCAGGAGCAGATACTGGATCACCCCGACGACACCGGCGCTCGGCTGATCCCCGCAGTCGATCATGGCCCGAACGGGGGCTTCGAGATCGTCGAGCGGTCTCGTCTCGTAGATCTGACAAACGGTGCCGTCGCTCGTCTGAGCCGAATACTGCGGCCCTTCCTCGATGAGTCGAACCGTGAACGGGTCGGATGCCGCGCTGAGAATCAGCATCAGAATCCCCGAGGCAACGATCATCACGAGCCCGATGATCATGTCGCGCTGGAACTGGCTGATCAATTGATACGGCAGATAGTTCCGCCGTCGGAGCGACCGGCGACGACGGTCGCCAAACCGCATCACCGCTACCCCACTCTCCGAGCGGTCCGTTGACCGCCGATCGGGAGAACTCGCACGAGATGGTGCCAGCGACACGAGCAACACGCCTCGACGACATACGCCGCGTACTCCTCACGCCTTCTGTGGAATTGCGCGAGTTCGGCGTTGTCGGCAACCACCTTGCCGTGCGAGGGAAGTCGCGGTCCGAAGACGTAGGTGACCAGAACGAGATTGTCTTCGGTGCAGATCGGACAGACCGTTTCCGTTCGTCGACCCACACCTCGGGCAGCACGCATCAATTCAGGGTGGGCGTCACAGATGTCTTCGCGCCCGAGACGACCGCGCCGAAATTCGTTGATCAACGATCGGCGCGCCATTCGGTGGTCGACGAGGCCCGAGCGGAACGACGCGATGGGACTCCACGGTCCCGATCCCGACGACTTCCCTTGGGCAAACATTGGTGGCAGGTTACCCCGCCGTCGCCCACCACTCATCCAGGCGTTTGCGGATCTCGGTCTCCCCGATCAATCCCTCTTCCAGCCTGATTTCGAGGAGATAGTTCATGGCTCGACCCACAGCGGGTCCGGGCTCGAGACCGAGATGCTTCATCACTGCGACACCGTCCATCTCGGGGCGGAGGGCTTTCAACTCCTCACGAGCTGCGAGATCTGCGATGCGCTCCTCCAACTCGTCCATGCGTCGCGACAGCCGAGCTGCCTTCCTTTCGTTACGCGTGGTGCAGTCGCAGCGAGTGAGAACGTTGAGTTCGTCGAGCAACGGTCCAGCGTCGTTCACATATCTGCGCACCGCTGAGTCCGTCCATCCCATTTCATAGGTGTGGAATCTCAAATGCAATCGAACGAGTTCGGTCACCGCTTCGATGTCTTCGTTGGGAAACCGCAGAGCTTGCAGACGTTTGCGCGTCATCTTTGCGCCGACGACGTCGTGCATATGGAAGGTGGTCCCCTTCCCTTCCTGGAACCCACGTGTACGAGGTTTGCCCACGTCGTGGAACAGTGCAGCCAAACGCGTGATCCGAAAATCGAAATTCGAATGGGCATCGGGTCGAACGTTCTCGATGACTGCCAAGGTGTGTGTCAACACGTCCTTGTGTCGATGAATGGGATCGTTCTCCAATCTCATCGAGGGAAGTTCGGGCAGGAACTTGTCAGCAAGTCCGGTTTCCACGAGGAACCAGAGGCCGGCAGTGGGCGAGTCGACGACGATCAACTTGTTCAACTCGTCGCGAATTCGTTCGGCGGACACGATGTCCAGCCGATCGAGAGAGGCCTTGACTGCATCCACGAGGTCGGAGGTCGGTACTGCTCCGAACCGGGCGATGAAGCGAGCCGCTCGAATCATGCGCAGAGGATCGTCCGAGAAACTGATGTCGGGATCGAGAGGCGTCCGAAGAACCTTCGCCATCAGATCGCTCACACCATTGCACGGATCGATCAAGGTTGGAGCATCCGCTGTGAGTTCGAGTGCCATCGCGTTGATGGTGAAGTCACGACGAGACAGGTCCGTTTCGATCTCGTCTGCAAATTCGACGTCAGGTTTGCGAGTGTCCGGGTGATAGGCGTCGGCTCGATGGGTCGTGATTTCGTAGACACGGTCCCCTTTGCGGGCTCCGATCGTGCCGAATTTCTCGCCTTGGGTCCAGAGTGCATCTGCCCATGGGGCAAGGATCTTCTTCGTCTCTTCTGGACGAGCATTGGTCGTCGCATCGAAATCGATCGATTCCGCTGGCTCGCCGACGAGGAGGTCGCGAACACTCCCTCCGACCAGGTACAACCTCTTGCCGGCCGCGCGGAAGAGTGCACTCACATCGGCCAATTCCGCCAGAACCGGCGCGAAGCGTTCGGGAACCACGACCGCAAGACTATGTCTTCACGATCTCAGGTCATCACGATCTCAGGTCATCACGATGTATGAACGTTGGATCGTCAGATGACCTCGAGAGATGTGAGATGTCTGCGCACGTCGTCGACACGTGAGCGTGCAGCGTCACTGCTTCCATTCGTCGGAGGTTCGATGTCAGGAATCCGAACATCGGCGAGAGCCGCCAACGACGCAGCCGTGCAGTTCTTCAATGCCTCGAGGTCGTAGCCACCCTCGAGCATCATCAACACACGACCAGCCGGAACGAGATGCATGAGACGACTCATCATCCGCGGGTAGTCGCCCGCGGAAAGGCCCATCTGAGTCAAAGGGTCACTGCGATGCGCATCGAAACCGGCAGACACGATCAACCAAGTCGGAGCGAACTTCTCAGCGGCTGGCACAACGATCCGGTCGAAAGCTGCAAGGTATGTATCACCTGCTGTGCCTGGCGGTAGCGGGATGTTGATCGTCGTTCCGAATCCCGCGCCAACACCGTTCTCGTCGAACCAACCCGAGCCCGGGTACAGGGGCCACTGGTGCAACGACACGAACAACACACGGTTGTCTTCGATGAACACGTCCTGAGTTCCGTTGCCATGGTGAGCATCGAAGTCGACGATCAGAACTCGTTCGCCCCGCTCGGCTAATTCTGCTGCCGCCACTGCAACATTGGAGAAGAGACAGAATCCCATCGCATTCGAGCGGGTGGCGTGATGTCCAGGTGGACGCACGGCACAAAACGCCGCTCGAGCATCACCCGTCTCGAGGAGATCGATCGCCGTCAGACCGGCACCTGCTGCAAGAAGCGCTGCGTTCCAGGACTCAGGGGACGCAACAGTGTCCTCATCGAGCCGACCACCTCCGAGGCGTGAAACCTCTCGAACTCTCTCCACATGATCGTTCGTGTGGACTCGCAAGAGTTGTTCCACAGTTGCGGGACGCACGACAACGGGCGTGAGGGCCTCGGATACATCGGTGAGTCGCGTGCCATCGATGACTGCTCCCAAACGTTCCGGGCGCTCCGGATGCGACGGACCGACGAGATGATCGAGATACGCCTCGTGAGTAGCGAAGAGAATCGTCACCTCTCGGAACGCTACCGTCAGGGGCGTGATCACTGGGCTGTTGCAGCGCCGCAGTGGCGGTCCACTGCGCATACTCCTCGACGGAGACATTTCTGCGCGGGTCCGCACCTGGCCGGGTCGACCAGATATCGCTCATTTGATCCTCTCCGATCACACGCTCGGACCATCAGCATCCGGCTTGAAGGATTGGGTTCGAACGATTCAGGCGAGCGGGTTCGACATCATTCGCACAGGTGCCATCTCTGCTGACGTTGCCCACGTGTTCATCGATGTCGGCTTTCACGAGATTCAACGTCTCGCGCTGCTTGAATTGGACGACCCTGCGGCAATCGCGCGAATGCGCAAGATGCGCACGCCGTTGTACGAACTCCGACAGCTGCGATCCCTGCGCTCCATGCAACTCGCGGCCGATATCGACTCTCGAGCATTCGAACCCGGCTGGGACATGGATGCACCCAGTATCCGCGAGGCGTGTCTTGCGACCCCTCATCATCACATTCGTCTCGCCGTCACTGCGGACGACCAGCCGGTGGGCTACATGGTCACGGGGCGGAGCGCGACGACTGGATTCGTCCAACGACTCGCCGTCGATCCGAGTTATGAAGGCCTCGGAGTCGGATCGGCATTGCTCCAGGACGGGTTGTCCTGGCTGGCTCGCCATCGGGTCGATTCGATCCTGGTCAACACCCATCTCGACAACAACCGGGCGCTCGCGTTGTACGGCCGTTGGGGATTCCACCGAGTCGACCAACATCTCCAAGTTCTCGAATGGTCGAGCCGAGCACAGGAATCTGCCTGATCGACGAGCCTGCCGAATTGACGAGCCCGATGAACAAAGATGAAGCCGTGACGAAGCGCTCTCCGATCAGACGGATTGTCGGCACTCTTGTTCTCGCCCTCTGCCTGTCAGTGGGGGTCTTCACGCTGAGCGAGCACGAAATCGATGCCGGCCTTCAGCGGCCTGCTGTGACGCTCCTGTCCCAGAGCTCCTTCGTCAGCGGAACGGAAGGTTCATTCTTCCTGATGTCACTTCAGGTGTCACGCGTGCTGCTCGAGTCGATCGACGCCGACACACGACTCGTTCTCACCTCGCATCGTCCAGTATCGACACGAGAAGAGGTGCGCTCCGCCGTGCGCGGCGATGTGCCTCAGATCATCGATGCCGTGAGTTACTCGTTGGCCGACCTGGTCAACGGATCCTCCGCTTCGGAGTCGGGGCGAATCGATCTCACTGTACGTACGGAGATCGGTGTGAGAACCGACGACGCACTACAGATGTCGGCCACCGGCGTGTATCCGCTCACGATCGACATCGAACAATCGAGTGAGCGCGTTCTGCGATTGATCAGTTTCATCGAGCGACTCGAGCCGAACTCCTTTTCGCCGACCGCCGACTCACCGATCGGTCTCACCCTTGTTGGCCGAATCAGTCCTACGATCAGCCCCCCTCTCACAGAAGGCGTCGGAACGGTCTCCGACCAAGCACGGCAACTGTTGACCGAGTGGACGGCTCTCCTCGAACGCCGGCCCGTTCTGCCCGCGAGCATTGCACTGCAGCCGGAATTTCTCGATGCCATCGGTCGATCCTCGCCCGCCGACCAGGAGGTCCTCATTCGACTCCAGCGCGCCGCAACCTTCGATGTCATGTCCACCACCTATGTGAACATGGATCCGTCCGATGCCGACCGTCACGGGCTGTCGAACATCTTCACGAGGCAGCTGAGGCTCGGCGAGTCGACTCTTGCATCGCTGTTTCCCGCTCGCGACACCGTTCGACGATCGTGGTTGGTTTCGAAGCCTTTGTCTTCGGGCGGTGCGCGCTTTCTCGCAGATCTCGGTTTTCGCACGCTGGTCCTGACGGGAGAGGCGACCGATATCGAGGGGCTCGACACGAGTCGCATCGACGCCACACGTCTCATCGAACTCGAGTACTCCGACGACGGTTCGATGATGGCAGCGGTCGCCGACACAAACTTCGCCTCGGCTCTCGAAGTGGGTTCGTCACACCCCTTTGGCGGTGAACATCTCATTGCTCACCAACTCTTGGCTGAACTCAGAGTGCTGTACTCCGAAACGTCGAGTGTGCGAAGAGCTGCTGATTCTCGAGCTTTGGTCCTGTCCACAACAGCAGGAGACATGCCGTCACCCAAGATGGTCGACGCCCTGTTCGATGTCGTCTCGCGTGACCCCCGATTCGGATTCACGAATCTCGATGACGCGTTGATGCTCATGATCGGCACTGAGCCTTCCGAACAAGTCACTCTGACGAGCAGGCTCGACGAGCCGAGTTCCTACCCGGCGAGCTCAGTCCTCGGCGCCACCGTTCAGACCATCGAATCGACTGTTGATGCTTTCGCATCTGCACTCCCGAGAACCGACGATCGCATCCGGTCCTGGCAGCGTGTTGTCGATGTTCTTCCTGACAATCGGCTCTCCCCGAATGCTCGACAGGAACTGACCGAGAGCATTCGTCGACAAGCCCAGGATCTCGCAGCAAACATCGTTCCGCCGGCGTCGACCACGTTCACTCTCGGCGGTCGGGACAGCCCAATTCGATTTTCGATTCGTAACGACGGACCCACCGATCTCGACGTACTCGTTCGGCTCCGAAGTTCGAAGCTTCGCCTGCCTGAAGGAGACAAGATCGTCTCACTGCCGGCACGAACCTCGACATCTGTCGAATTCGCCGTCGGCGCGCGTAGCAACGGCCGATTTCCGGTCTCACTTCAATTGCTCACTCCCACTGGTGACGTACTCCTCGGACCGCCGTCGACGCTCACCGCTCGCGTGAATGCGATCGCCGGTCTCGGCCAGCTCGTGACCGGAATTGCGCTCCTGTTCTTGGTGTCCTGGTGGGCGAACCACTTCCGCCGCCAGTACCGGCGCCGTCAGGCGGAATCGGCCTGAACAGCGACCAGCCTGAACCGTGACCGGCCCGAACTGCGACCAGCATGAACATGCAGCGGACATCCACGACTAA
>JBJTGN010000139.1:0-2354 GCA_046093905.1 Actinomycetota bacterium | reverse complement strand
CTGGCTGGAAGCGGCATTGGGCTAGTTACCTTCGCTCAGTGGACCTCTAGCCTGCGCTCAACCACTCCTTCGCCAGACGTACCCGCCTCGGAGGCACCATCCACGGTCAAGACACCTGCATCTGAGGCTCCTGCCACGCGGGATCCAGTCACGGAGGCCCCAGCCACCGAGGCGCCGGCAACGGCAACTCCGGCCACGGAGGCCCCAACCCCTACACCGACCCCGGAGCTGCCACGGCGCACTCCGGAGCCGGTCAGCCCTGATCCGTCGGAGGGTGAATCGACGGCGCCTACGGAGAGCACGAGCCCGTAGGTGGAATTAACACCTATCCGACGGCTGTCGTGCCGTTGTCGGGTGGGTCGTGCGAATTGGCACGGTAAGTGATCTTGGGGCAATTCCCCTGAGATGTGTAGTTAAGGAGGACATATGTCCTTTAAGAAGAAGCTGGTGACAGCCGTTACGACGGCCGGCCTGCTTGCGGGGATCTTCGGGTCCGCGTTTGCACCGGTTGCTCAGGCTGCATCAGCGATAAACACGAAGCTCATCAAGAGTGAGCTGAAGGGGAACGTTTACGAGTGGAACAATTACTGGTATGGCTCCTCGTTTGAGCCTGCAGGTACGGCAGATGATCCATGGATCATCTACGCACCAGTATCAAACGACGGTGACAGCCCTGCCTCGGAGGCAGACCTCGATCAGATCATCGAAACTTATGTAGAAGATGACGATATCTTGTTCGCCAACGGCGATCTCGTCTCCGATAGCGACGATGTCATTGTGAAGGCTACAACGACGGGCGGACTGCTCGTTGATGTACAAGATGATGACAGTAACAGCTGCGAAACAACCGAAGACTACTACTCCACCTCTAGCGACACGAGTGATGCCGTTGATGGTTTCTTGCTCTGCCTCGCTGCGGCGGACGATGACGATTCGTTCACTTCAACCGTCACCGTTTCGGTGAACGGTACACAGGTAGCGACTTTCGTTGTGCGAGTGGTTGGCCCAGGCCAGAGCCTTGCCCTGACGTCGCGCACGGGTACGTGGATTGCGATGGACAACGAAGCGATTGCTTCAGGCGCCCGAATCGCATTCCTCGATAAGTCCGGATATAACCTTTGGACGAATCTCTGGGACTACGATGATGCCCTATGGGATGCTGGCGATTTCGAAAGCCTGATCGAAACTTATTGGAAGGACGGCTACGACGCCTCTGGAGACGCAGACCTTGAGTACTCAGTTGACGATGTTTCGAACGGAACGGACTTTGATACCAACGATAAGTTGGATGAGGGTTCTAACGCGCGGACAATTGAACTGAACGCGGAATTCTGTGATGCGGACATGGATGACGTTGGCGACAGCCACACCATTTATGCGTTCATGGATTCCAGCAATGGAATCGTCTCGTCAGGCGATACGAAGTCAAATGGACTTGTGTTCAAGTGCTCCGGCTCAGGTGAATATGACGCCTACATCACAGGTTTCAAGTTCGCGGCGTCAACTGTTGAAGCTGGTGAGGCCGTTGCACTAGATATCCAGATTTCTGACGAAGCCGGCAACCCGATGGGTGCTGGATCGGCATACGATCTGGATTTCGGGACGAAAGACATTCTTGACAGTGAAACGTATTTCTGGGTTACTGGTGACTACTCGTATATTTCATTCTTCCCAATCCATGAAGATGTGACGTACAACACCTACAATGGTGACTACTACCTCTCGCGCTTTGGGACGGACATTCAATACGAGTCCCCAGATGACCTCAATAGCACCTGCGAAGTTTATGAGACCTACGACGAAGGTCCAGAAGCCGGACAGGATTTCACTGAGTACATGACGGGCAATGGTCTGGATTATGTTGGCGATGGGGTCGTGCGACTATGCTGGACCGCGTCAACCCTGAAAGAAGATCTTGGTGTTAATACCGCTCGACTTTCACTTGACCATGCGTACACCGACGCTCTTGCTGGCATCATCGGTTTCTCTCCGGTGAGCTTCAAGGCGCAGGTGACGGTGGTTGCGGCGGATTCGATCGGAAGCGGCGCTGTTGGTCTTGGTGCTTCATTGACTGTGACGAACAAGAAGGTCAGCGTGACTGGACCAGTTGGTGCTGCCGTTACCTTCGTTGTGCAGAACAGGAACATGGTGGTTAAGACCTATACCCGACTTGTGGGCGCCAATGGAAAGGCCGTCCTCAAGTTCACTAAGGCGGGCAAGTACACTGTATACGCGATGCTGGGCGACTCTGACACCAGCCTTAAGACGTTTACAGTAAAGTAGTTCGCAGGTAGATGAAAAGTCGTACTTAACGTAAACATCTGGCACTACAGAAGTTGAAACTACAGGGACTC
>JBJTGN010000138.1:0-5342 GCA_046093905.1 Actinomycetota bacterium | reverse complement strand
GACCCGTTCCGAGCGGCCACCCCTCGAGCAAGGCCGGGATCTCCACGTACGCCGTGTGACCAGTAGCGTCCCCACCCCTGACGACCTCCGCGACTACGCAGCCCTCCAGAATTTCGCCCGCGAGATCGAATCCCCCGTCACCCTGGACTACTGGAAGTCGATTCCCTACTTCGCGAGCTTCATGGACGGCTATCGGCCAGGCGAGCATGCCCGAGTACAGCTGGAAAGCGGCAGGGCCACTGGGGAATTGAGGGCGGCTCTGAGTCGACTCCGCTCAATCGACCCCCAGGCGATCAGGAACTACGCACAGGTGGACTACGCCAACGCACGCTTGCGTGCCTTCGCCGATGAGACCATCGAGAAGGGCTGGTGGAAGCTGCTGTGGGTTCCGCCGTCCATGGCGTACACGACCCCTGGCGGGCCCTATTCGAAGTTCGATGACGGTTCGGTCACCAAGCGGCTGATCTTCTCTGCCTGGACGAGTGTTCCGACGTCTATCTCAAGTCTGCTGAGCTACGAGGCTGAACGCAGGATGGTCGCAGGGTCTGCATTGAGGGAGAACACCGCAGAGGCGCGCAGAGCGGTCTCCTCCCGCCTCGATTACGTGGTGCGGGATTCGAAGCCGGCGCGAATGTCAGCCCTGGCACTGTTCTGGCCCCACCCGGTGCTCGCCGAGCTCGGGGATCCTCTTGCCGTTCTGAACGACGAGCCGTGGTCGGTGGACGCCGCGGTGGTGAAGGACCGGGTCGCCGAGAAGCTGCGTGCTCAGGTGCAATCGTCGGACGACGCCGCTTACGAGAAGGCGTGGGAAGCGTTCTTTGCCTGGCCTGGGAGCTGGCCGGCAGGCGTGCCGCGCCAATCGAGGGCCGCGGGGTTCTGGCTCGCTGGTCGTGGCGGCTCCTCTACGACCCGGGAAGCCGAGGAAGCCGATCCCGGCCGGGCGCTGCCCGCCCACGCGAAAACGGCTCTGGAGAAACAGGCGAACCCGCACTGGCACGCCGACCTGTCGTCACTCGCATTATTCGGACCGGGCAACATCGCTTATCGGGCGCTATCCCGGATATGCGACGAGGACAGCGAGGAACTCCGGATACAGCTGTGGCGCCAGGCGGCTCGTTTAGCTAACGGCATCCGAACTCTCTTCAACCGCATGGACGTGATGTTCCTGCTCGGTCAGCTGTACGGACTGGATCAACCGTATTGGAAATCAGTGCTTCAGTACTGCGCCGACGGGAACCTGCAATCGGTACTGGACGAATACTGCTTCCAGCTCAAGCTTGAACTAGGCGGATCTGGAGTCGACGCTCACGCCCTGGGGCAGATCACCGACCGCGCAATCGAGGCGCTGACGCTCCGAACATCCCGTTACAGCGCGCGGGGCCCGGCAGGTGATCTTACGAAGACGCCGATTACGGTGCGCTTCGCTCTGCGATACGGCGGGGCCGCGAAGGACGCGGAGAGCGTTCGAGCACCTGAGGTTCGGAACGCCTTCAACAGTCCCTTTTGGCCGTTCGTACTCGCCTCGACCAGCGTCGGACAAGAAGGAATCGACTTCCACTGGTGGAGCCATTCCGTCGTGCACTGGAATCTGCCGTCGAATCCGGTTGACTTCGAGCAGCGCGAAGGTCGGGTCAATCGGTTCGGAGGACACGCTGTTCGGAAGAACGTCGCGTCGGCGCACAGGGACAGCGCGCTCTCTTCTGCCAAATCAGGCAGTAATCCATGGGCCGCCGCTTTCGACGCTGCCCGTGATCATCCCGAACTCGGCGAGTTCTCGCCATGGTGGATCTATCCGGGCGATTCACGTGTCGAACGGCTCATCGTGAACTTTCCCCTCAGCCGCGATGAATCTCAATACGAGCGGCTTAGGGACTCATTGACGCTGTATCGCTTGATGCTCGGCCAGCCTCGACAGGAGGACATGATGGAGTTGCTTCAACAGCGGGGCGTGGACGCCGAGGACGTGGCACAGCTTGATTTGCGGCCGCCGAAGAAGCGAGTTCAGAGTTCAGACCAATCGAGCTAGGGAACATCCTGGTAGCTGCTGCTCACCGGCGCCGGGCCCTCTTGCGCCGCACACTACTCTTCCACGAGCGCGGAGAGCTCGGCGATCTCCTCTTCGACCGCCGGCGACGGCAAGGCTTGCGCCTGTAGCCACGCCAGCCGGCGCTTAGGGAGCCACGCGATTGATCCGTAGGCGGTCAACACAACCATCTGGCGATTCGCAAGCCTGTCCATGGCGGCCTGCGTGGATTCCGCTTTTATCCCGAGAGATCTAGCGAGCTCATCAGTGCCTAGTCCGTCTTTAGTCGCAGTCTGGAGCAACTTGATGATGCGACTCTGATTCTTTCCCAGGCCGCCGGCACGCTTGACCCGCGGCTTTGCCGCCCTTGCAGCCGCTGCAGCTTCCAACCTCGCGTAGTCGACCTCCGTTGTGTACGAGCCGTCGCTCAGTTTGTTTCGAAGCCACTCATCGAATCCTTCTGGGACCGCTGTTCCGCCAGCCGCTTTGAGATACACACGGAACGCCTCATCGAGGCCAAGCGCCCTATTGCTTGAAGGACAGTAGTACTCCCCGGCCAACTCGTTCGGCTCGTGCTTGCCCGATCCGAGATCAAGAAGGACGAAGTCGACGAGTGCCTTGCCGAATCGTATCCATTCGTCCGGGGCCACCACGCCCGCCGAATCCGGCGTCGGCGCCGCGCCCACGAGTCGCGCGTAGCCCCGTAAGCCCAAGTCGTACCAGGTGTAGGTCAGCAGGACGTCTCTTCCATTCGGCCAGCTCGCCACACCCCATGTCGGCGAGCTGGATGCTGGGGAGAGGTCCCCGCCGTCTGGACTGATGTCCTCGGACCACTCGACCGTGTGCTTTCCATCCCATTTCAGGACGATGTCGTGTGCCTGCGGACCACTGCCGAGCGCATCGGTCCATAGCGTGAATTTGATTCGGCCTCGCTTGATTCCCCGCCGCAACTGATGGGCCGGGTCCTTCTGCCACGGGTGCAAGCGCAGACTCAACCCGGCCTTAGTCCGCTTGACTTGCCAGGGTTGGATACCGCGTTGTGCGAAATTCAACGCATCCTCGATCGGCACGCCCTTATGGATGTAATCCACTGCGTCTCTCGACGAAAAACCGGCATCGGTCCAGACCTGTGCGTCCTCTGGAGTAACACCCCTAGCGATGAAATCCAGGGCGCCTGCCCCGGCGATCCCGGCTGCAATCCATTCCTGCGCAGTTTCGACCGGCACCTTCGCCTTCATGAATGCCAGCGCATCGTTTGCAGCCAAGCCGACGTCCGCCCAGGGCTTCGCCTCGGATGCCGGAATCCCGGCTCCTGTCCACGTGTAGATCTGGTGGCCGCTCAAGCCTGTCTCAAGCTGCTGACGGAACTCATCAAGAGCTAATCCGTTGATGAGCATTGTTTTGAATTCGTAGGCCCCGTCTACATTTTCAGAGTCGTCTCTGGTAGTCCAGGCTGTCAGAACATTGACCAGTTCGTCGAAGGAAAGACCCGACATCAGGTGAGGCACGAAGCCCGCGAGGTCACCGCCGAGGCCGGCCGCACGCCAACGTCGGAAATCGTCGATACTCAGCCCAGCTTTGGCGAAGTGCGCCGGTAAACGCAACGCATCAAGAGCACCAAGTCCGGCCTCACGCCAGCGAAGATAATCATCCGGCTCGATCTTGGACACGGCGATCTCATAGATGTAATCCGAGTCGAGTGCCCGTGGCCCCAGAACCTCAATCCACTGCTTTGCCCGTTCTACTGTTCCGCACCCCTGGATTGCGCTCGTCAGGAGTGCTTCCGGGTAGCCGAGTTCACGGAATGCATCGCGGAGTGAAGGATCCTGGGCCTGCGGTTCAGGTGTCGACTCAGCGGCCATCAGCGCATCCCACGGCGGTCGCATCGCGACCAAGAACGGCGTTCATACAATGAATCCATCAGCCTCGCCCGCGATCGCGTAGCCGAGATCGACCCACGTCCTCGGCTCACGTGTCGCATCCTCCTTCGGCGCCATCCCTTTGAACACGACTTCCTCGTCCAAGTCAAAGTCACTCGATTGGACGGTGACATGGACGTCAACTCCGTCTTCCCAGCTAGCGGTTCCGCCGATGGGGGCGCTGGACATCACGGACAGGCCGTCGTTTTGCATACTGATGTCGTAGTACCAGTCCGCTTTCCGCCCACCGTCCCAGGTGAAGATGAAGTCGTAGGCGACCGGGTCTCCATCGAAGAAGCTGTTCCAAAAGACCATACGAATTTGCCCGGGTTCAATGACCGCGGGCATGCCTTCGATGGGGTCGCGATTCCATGGGGCGTTCGGATCGTCCTCTGGATCGCCTTCGTCGCGTTGATCGTCTTCAACATCGGCGATACTCACAGGCTCCGGCTTGTCAATCTCTAATGCCCATTCACCCAAAGCTTCTACTGCGCTCCTGCGCGATCTCCCCTCTGGGGATTCCGGATTCGTTGCAGCCGTGACGATCTTTGCCATCACTGGACCACGTTGCGCGACGATGTCGGCGACGTGCGCAAGGGCCTCGGCGGGGAGGTGAAGGTATAGGCTCCAGATCGCGTTGCCGGCCTCGTCGGGCTGATCGCGATGACCGGCGGCGAGGTAACTGGCAGGAACTTCTTCCTTAATGTTGCGCCGCACAGCTACTTCAACAAGCAGCTGCACTAACATCTGGCGATGCGCTTCACTTTCGAGCCCCAATTGTTCTGGTAGCCAATCGAGAAGCCACTCGACGGTCATGGCGGCTTGTCCGGCCGGGTCAGCGGCACGCCTACAGAGAACCACCGGCTTAGGAACGGCGATCCACGACTCAGTGCGAGTGTGCGTTGCCACCACTGCCAGTTCCGTTGCTAGCCCGATTTGGAATGAATCTTCCTGATCAAGCGCATCTTCAGCGATGGTCAGGGTTGCCCAATCCCGAACGTCAGGCAACCCGGGTGGGAATTCGCTCTCCAGCAACATCCGCGATCCCCCATCTATCGTCGGATACGCGAACCAGCGCAGGCCGTTGACATATGCCACCCTGAACATGTTTCGGTCAAGATCATCGAGCGCCGTGTGCTCTTCAATCATTTCCGCAGACCAGAGGGTTGCGTCGAAGTCATCAGGATCTCCCGGGACCCGCAAGAGGAAGGGCAGCTCCTCGTAGATGAGATCGTCAGCGGTGACTCGGGTGATTTGATTGGCCCGGATCTCGCTGAGTACCGGCTCCCCCACGATTGCTGACAGCACATCGGTGGCATCGAGTGTTCGCTCCTCGTGTCGCTGGACCAGGCATACCAAAGCATCGCCTTCACGAACCAGCTCAGCGCGCTCGATAAGCT
>JBJTGN010000137.1:0-11941 GCA_046093905.1 Actinomycetota bacterium | reverse complement strand
TCGGTATGCTTGGGCCCTCGACACTCGGCAATGGTCCGACCTCGACGATGTCTTCTGTGTCGATGCCACGGCACACCTTCCGACGTATCTCGATTCTCTGGACGCGATCA
Source organism: Actinomycetota bacterium (assembly GCA_046093905.1). GTDB lineage: Bacteria > Actinomycetota > Acidimicrobiia > Acidimicrobiales > Ilumatobacteraceae > Casp-actino8. Next base: position 11,831 of record JBJTGN010000137.1, on the reverse strand, counting down.
AGTGGCGAGTGAGGCGAGTACTCGAACCCCTCGACGTCAGCCAGCACATCGTGACGAATCACCAAATTGTCGTCCAGGGTGCCGAGGCATCGTGTCGGTGTCAGTTGCAGGCACAGCACGTACGGACTCGCTCCGGACAGGCCGATCATTACCTCGTCGGCGGCCATTACATCGACCGTCTTGTGCGCACTCGGAGTGGCTGGCGAATCGCATATCGCGAGTTGAAGATCACTTGGACGCAAGGGGATTCCTCCGTGGTGCGCCCAGAACCTGCGAATTGATGGAGGTATCGGTCGTGCGTGAACCCGTCTCGGTTGAGGACTACGTCGGAATCCAGCGTCTCGTCAATCGGTACGTGGATGCCGTGATTCATCGCAACGGAAACCAGTGGACGCAGTGTTGGGCTCCAGATGCCGTGTGGGATCTCGGTGGCGGGAACCTCGTCGAAGGACGGGCAGCCATCTCCAAACTCTGGTACTCGGCCATGGCGGGTATGGCGGCAGTGGTTCAGCACACCCACAGCGGCGATGCCTGGCACAGCGACGCCGACCGCAGTCGGGCTGAGGGCCGGTGGGCGATCAGTGAACGCTTCGCAACGACGAGTGGCCACCGCGGCCTCCTCCTGGCACACTACGACGACGAGTATCGAAAGACGGGCGACGGTTGGCTCTTCAGCCGACGATTGCTCGAGGTGCACTATCGCGGCGCTCCGGACTTGAGCGGGGAATTCGCCAACACTCGAGGCGGGCTCGAAGCCCGTGGCCTCGCCGCCGACGTCTGATCGACGACTTTTGGTTCTCGGCCGTCGCCGGGTCACCGAAATGGCGACGGATCTTCTAGCGTCGGACCATGCCCGTCTTCGCCGCCGAACTGGCACGTGTCCGACCTGCCGAAATTGCCATTCGCGATGCACATCGCACTCTGACGTGGGCAGAGGTAGGTGACGTTCTGAATAGGGTCGCCAACAACGCGCTTCTCGCCGATCTCGGACCGCAGCGCAGAGCGGCGGTCTTCGCGGAGAATGCGGCACAAACGGCGCTCGCCCATCTCGGCTGCCTGCTCGGTGGTTCATCCACAGTGCCGGTCAACTTTCATCTCACTGCCGAGGAGACGGCGTACATATTGCGCGACTCCGACACTCGCCTGCTTTTCGTCGGTCCTGAGACCCTCGAACGTGGCGTTGCGGCAGTCGACATCGCCAAACGGGACGGCGCGACCATCGACATCGTGGCTTGGGGAGCGGAGCACGACGACCTGGCGGGGGTCCGACGCTGGGACGACTGGCTCGCTGACGGCAACCCTTCCGACCCGCCGACCGACACTCGACCCCGCGCCAATCTGTTGTACACATCCGGCACGACGGGTCGTCCGAAGGGAACAGAGTTGCCGCCGACGATGTTTGCCGGTGGTGACACGATCGCCGAACATCTTGAGGCCATAAAGTCGAATCGATTTGCTGCGTACGGAACGCATCTCGTCGTCGGTCCGATGTATCACACCGGTCCTCTAACGGGAATGCGCCTGCTCGTATGCGGAGTTCCGATGGTGATACTGGCTCGATTCGACGCAGAGACGACGTTGAAGGCGATCCACGACTACAGGACCGAATCAGCAGTCATGGTTCCTACTCACTTCGTTCGCCTTCTCGCGCTTCCCCATTCGGTCCAGGCAACCTACGACGTGTCGTCGATGAAACTGGTTGCCCACACCGGCGCATCGTGTCCGGTGGATGTGAAGCGAGCGATGATCGATTGGTGGGGGCCGATCTTCACTGATGCCTATGGCGCGACCGAGGTCGGCACCACATGTCAGATCACGAGTCAGGAATGGCTCGAACATCCGGGTTCAGTCGGTCGGCCAATTCCTCCCTTTTCCGTTCGGGTGCTCGACGAAGGTGATCATGATGTGCCACCGGGAATCGAGGGTCGGCTGTTCTTCGTCGATGCGACTGGACGCGGGGTCGTGTATCCGAACGACCCGGAAAAGACTCGTGCAGCGAACATTGCCCCCGGTGTCTTCACCCTCGGCGAGATCGGTTACGTGGATGTGGATGGATACGTGTACATCACGGACCGTTTCAGCGACATGGTGGTCTCGGGAGGCGTCAACATCTACCCGGCCGAGGCCGAGCAAGTTCTCGTTCAGCACCCTGCGGTCCTCGATGTCGCCTGCATTGGAGTTCCGAACCTCGAGATGGGGGAGGAGCTGAAGGCGCTGGTGATCCTGCGGAATCCAGCGGCGCCGCCGGATCCGGAGGAACTCATCGGTTTCTGTCGATCTCGGCTCTCGCATTTCAAATGCCCGCGTTCGCTTGAATACGTCGACGACCTCGGGCGCAATTCCATGGGCAAGATCAACAAGCGCACTCTGCGCCGTCCGTATTGGGAAGGCCAATCATGACCCCAGTCCCCGAATCGCCAGGATTGCAGTCGAATCCGGTTCTTCTCGTCGACGATCCGGCTCCGAAAGTGCGTCGAGTCACTCTCAATCGTCCGCACAAGCGCAATGCATTGAACGACGAGCTTCGTTCTGCTCTGTTCGAGGAACTGCGCGCCGGCGACAAGGATCGAGCTATTTCGGTGATGATCATCCGCGGCGCGGGCTCATGCTTTTCCGCCGGATACGACCTCGGTTCGGCGAACACCGATGTCGAACGCTCTTCGGCGTATGCCGACGGCTGGTGGTCGCGACACGTCGTCAACAACTGGTTCGAAATGTGGGACATGTCGACGCCGATCATCGGCCAGGTTCACGGCTACTGCTTGGCGGGTGGCTCGGAACTGGCAACAGCGTGTGACTTGGTCTACGTTGCCGAGGATGCCCAGATCGGCTATCCGCCCGTGCGGTTGATGTCGCCCCCCGATATGCAATGGCAGACTTGGTTGATGGGATTGCGGCGAGGGATGGAGGCTCTCCTGACTGGTGACTCGATGTCGGGTATCGATGCCGTGACGGCTGGATTCGCCAACCGGGCTTTTCCCGCGGCCGACCTGGACGATGCCGTTGTGGCCATAGCCGAAAGGGTGGCCAAGATCCCACCCGATTTGTTGGCGTTGAACAAACGTGCTGCTCATCGGGCGATGGAAGTCATGGGTATCCGCTCCGGAATCCGGGCGACCGCCGAGATTCAGGCCCTCGGATTCCATCAGCGTTCGTCGATCGAATACATGAAGTCATTCGGCGAAAAGGGTTTGACAGTCGCTCTGAGCGAACGCGATGCCACATTCGGTGACTATCGCGAGGCGAAGCAGCGGAATTGAATTCAGGATCCAGAGTCGCAGAGATTGCTCTGCAATGCCCACTGTGGCAGGATCCTCTGCGAAGAGGTCGTCCGGACTGCAAGTCCGGCTGACGGACCATAGGGGGGAATCATGAAAAGAAGAACGTCGCCGTTCGTTGCCGCCTTGGCGGTGATCGGACTAGTCGCTGCAGCGTGCAGTGAAGACAGTTCATCCACTGATAGCTCGTCTTCGGAGACGACAGAGGCTGCCGAGGGTTCGGATTCGACGGAGCCGACACAGGAGTCTTCCGAAGAAGCCGAGGTCAGTGAGGAGTCGATCGCTCATGGAGTCGACTACACGGGAGGTCCCGGAGGCGAGGCAAGTGGCGATCCGATCGTCATCGGCTACGTCAATCAGGAGGGAGGTACTCCCGCATTTCCTGAAGCCACAATCGGAGCCGAGGCTGCTGTGTGGTTCGCCAACAAGTTCCTGGGTGGCGTTGGAGGACGTCCGATCGAGTTACTGACGTGCACGGTGACCAAGGAAGAGGACGGTCAGAAGTGTGCTCAGGAGATGCTTGCCAACGATGCTGTCCAGGTCGTGGTCGTCGGGGCCATGTTCAATGGCAACCAGCCGCTCCTCGATGGATTGTCCGGTAAGAAGCCGGTGTACATCTCCAACCCGGTGACGACACCGGAGTTCTTGGCGACTGATGCATTTGCGTTCACGCCTGGTTCGCCTGGGGTCGTGGCTGGACTTGCTGTCTTCGCTGCGAAGTACTTGCCCGAGATCGCGGGCATCACTGTCGACAAGGTCGCGGTTGTCTACAACGACAACCCCGCGGGTCAGATTGCATTCGCTGCGCTGACCAAGCCGGTTCTCGAAGGCCTCGGTGTTGCCAGCGTGACCGGAGTTGCGGTTGCCGACACTGCCGGACCCCAGGAAATGGCAACTGCCATTCAGTCGGCTGGCGCCCAGGACGCTGATGTTTTCTATCCGCTCGTGACGGTTCAGAGTTGCATCGGTGTGTACGACGCCCTGAAGACTCTCGAGATCGAGACTCAGGTCGTGACCACGGGACTCTGCTTCGGCATCCCGATGCAGCAGCATCTCAAGGAAGTCGGCGAGGCGGGCAACTTGCCCGATGGCTGGTATTTCGGTGGTTACGGATACTCGTACGAGATTCCTGGAAGCCCGGATCTCGACTCCTACAAGGACGCAGTCTTTGCCTATGCAGCAGAGACCGGACTCGACACCAACACGTTCGAGTACACCGGATTCGGTGGTCCGACCTTTGGAACGTTGATGACCGTTCTGCAGTTCATGAACGGTGGCGCATCCGTCTCGGAAGATTTCCGGACCTCGGCTAAGGCGTTCACGGGTCCCGGTTGGGGAGTTGTCGGTCCGCAGAAGTGCGGCGCGAACCCGACGTTCCCGAGCCTGTGTGGATTCCAGATCGGCATCCAGCAGCAGCAAGGTACCGACTACGTCTCGATTCTCGACGGTTACAACGGCAAGCCAATCGATCCACAAGCGGATCTCGCTGGCTGAGGCCGCTGGTCGTCCTCGAACTGGACGGCTCTGACTCGGTGGTCACGGTGGTGTCGCTCGTCGGCATCGCCGTGACCATCTTTCAGGTCTCGACCGTCTCGTAGGAGGACAACGTTCGGCGGGAGAAGAGGAGGGAATTAGATGGACTTCATTGTGAATTTCATCATCAAGCGCCGGGCCACGTTGATTGGCTTCGCGGTCGTATTGGGTGTCTTCGCTGTGCTGTACGCGACAGACGCAGCCCAGTTGGCCCCGATGCTGTCCAACCTCGGCACAGGAGCATTGATCTCGGCAATAGCTCTCGGCGTCGTTCTCACCTATCGCGGCTCAGGTGTCGTGAACTTCGCCAACGGCGTAGTGACGATCTTCGTCGCCTATTGGTTCTACGGGCTTCGATTCGAGGGCAGGCTCTACATTCCGCCACTCCCGAATCCGCTCGCTCTCATCGAAATCGTGGTCAATTGGTTTCGCTCATCTGACAATGCCCTGGATCTTCCCAATTGGCCGACCGTCATCGATCTACCGGGGGAGCGTCTGACGCTCGTCGCAGCCTTGATTGCGTCGCTCGTCCTCGCGATCCTGCTCGGGCTCTTCTTGCACTTTGCAATCTTCCGTCCCCTTCGTAACGCTCCCGTCCTTGCCAAGGTGGTCGCAAGCGTCGGTCTCTTCGTCGTACTCCAGGAGTTCATTCGTCTTCGGTTCGGAGAGTTGGCAAAGACCGGAATTCAGTTGCCTCTACCCAAGGGGAAGGTTTCGCTCCCGGGAGAGTTGGGCGCAATTCCGAAGAATCAGTTGTTCCTGATCTCGGTTGTTCTCCTGATTGCGGTCGGACTTTGGGCACTCTTCAAATTCAGCAGATTCGGCTTGGCGACACGAGCTGCAGCAGAGAACGAAAAAGGCGCAATTGTTCTCGGCTTTTCGCCCGACTTCTTGGCGGGGACGAACTGGGTTCTGTCCACGGTGATTGCTGGCCTTCTTGGAATTCTCGCTACACCGATCACCAATCTCGACACAATCACAATGCCATTGCTGATCGTGCCCGCGCTCGGCGCAGCCCTCTTGGCGAATTTCACGTCCTTCGGAATGACAGTCGCCGCAGGCGTGGGAATCGCAATGTTCCAAGCATGGATCCAGTATCAGGGCGCGAAGACATGGTTCCCTTCTGGAATTCTCCCTCCGGCAGGCCTGGTCCAAGCTCTCCCTTTCTTCGTGATCTTGTTGACGATGTACCTGCGAGGGAAGTCGTTGCCCGTTCGCGGGGCCGTGATCATGGGACGACTCCCCTTCGCCACAAGACCGCGGCACATGGCGCTCTTCGCGACGGTGGGATCGATCGTCGCCCTCTTGTTCCTCTTCGGCCTGAGTTACTCTTGGCGTCAAGCGACCATCAATACGCTCGTGGGAGCAGTGATCGCCCTCTCACTCGTCGTTCTCGTTGGCTTCGTCGGACAGATTTCACTCGCACAGATGAGCATTGCCGGAACCGCCGGCTTCTTCTTGTCGAAATACCTCTCGGACCTTCCCTTTCCGCTCGGACCGATCTTTGCAGCGCTGATTGCAGCGGCATTCGGTGCTCTGATTTCGATTCCAGCCTTGAGAGTCAGGGGTGTCAACCTCGCTGTGATCACACTCGCCGCTGCGGTCGCAATCGAACAACTTGTGTTCAAGAACAAGACGTTCGCTGGGCAAGCTGGTGCATTGAAGGTTCTGCCGCCAAACCTCTTCGGATCGAGCTGGGGTCCGGAGAACACCGAACTCGACTTCTTCGGACTCAAGGGTCGCGATGACGTTCCTCCAAATGTCTGGTTCGGAGTGCTGTGTCTGGTCTTCGTCGTACTCCTGGCATTGATGGTGGCCAATGTTCGCCTGTCCTCGACCGGACGACACTTCTTGGCGGTTCGGTCCAATGAACGGGCCGCCGCTGCTGCCGGTATCAACGTTGCCGGAACCAAAGTGTTGGCATTTGCTTTGGCAGCTTTCATCGCCGGCCTCGGTGGTGTGCTTTCTGGCTATCGATTCGGATCGGTCACACCGCAGTACTTCGGAGCTTTTGCCTCGCTGACATTCTTGGCGTTTGCGTATCTCGGAGGAATTGCAAGCGTCTCGGGAGCCATCCTCGCCGGGATCATCGTTCCGAATGGGATCAACTTCACGTTCCTGGAGAACATTCTGCACATCGATCCGGGCTACGCAACTTTGATTGGTGGAATCGGACTGATCATCACAGCCATCCAGAATCCGGAGGGTCTTGCTGGGGCTCCGCGAATCCTTCGGAAGAGAAGAATCGATGCGGCTGTTCGAAAGTCGGCGCGTCAGGAGGTCGAATGATGGAACTTCTCCGCACACAAGGAATGTCTGTTACCTTCGGAGGCCTTCGGGCCGTCGATCAGGTCGACATCGTCGTCGAATCCGGAAAACTGGTCGGACTGATCGGACCGAACGGAGCGGGCAAGACGACCTTCATCGATGGCATCACTGGATTCGTGCCGACGACAGGGGTTATCGAGTTCAAGGGCAATGAGATCAACTCGCTTCCGGTTCATCGTCGGGCCCGTCTCGGGCTCGGTCGAACCTGGCAGTCGCTCGAACTCTTCGACGACCTCACGGTCGAAGAAAATGTGTTGGTAGCAGCTCAACGTCAAAGCACTCGCGACTTCCTCGCCGACCTCGTGCGACCGAACCGCAAGCGAGACCGCAGTGGCGTAGACTATGCGTTCGAGGTTCTGGGAATTTCTGATCTGGCTGACAAGTATCCGAACGAGATCAGCCAAGGTCAGAGGAAACTCGTATCCGCGGCGCGAGCATTGGCTGCCCGCCCCGACTTGGTGTGCATGGACGAGCCGGCAGCCGGACTCGACACCACCGAGTCGCGCGAACTCGGGCGACGTCTGCGCAGCATCATCGACGCTGGCATCACGATCTTCCTCGTCGATCACGACATGGGTCTCGTCCTCGATGTGTGCGACTACATCTATGTGATCGAATTCGGCGTGAAGATCGCTGAAGGGACCCCGGTCGAGATCAGGAAGAATCCGAAAGTGATCGAGGCCTACTTGGGAAGTAGTTCGACGGAGGCGCCATCATGACCAGGTTGTTCGAAGCGAAGCAGTTGAGCACCGGATACAACGGCGTGGCGGTCGTGCGCGATCTCGACTTGCACGTCGATGCTGGCGAAGTCGTCGCACTGCTCGGACCGAATGGAGCTGGCAAGACGACCACCTTGCTCACTGCATCCGGCCTCGTGCCCGTGATCTCAGGAGATATCGAAATCTTCGGTCGGTCTGTGAAAGGTCGTCGACCGCACTTGATCGCACGCGACGGGCTGGCGCACGTGCCCGAAGGGCGATCGCTCTTCTACCAGTTGACCGTTGGCGAAAACCTCAGGCTTGGAGCCGCCAAGGGCTCGGCCGATGTGACGCGCGCGCTGTCGTTCTTCCCCGCATTGGAACCAATCCTCGACAGACGTGCTGGTCTACTCTCCGGAGGAGAACAGCAGATGTTGGCAATGGCGCGAGCGTTGACTGTGAGTCCTCGCCTTCTCATGGTCGACGAAATGAGTCTCGGACTCGCTCCGATCATCGTCGAGCGTCTCCTTCCGATTCTGCGCCAGATCGCCGATGAGACCGGCGCCGGAGTTCTTCTCGTGGAACAGCACGTTCACATGGCCCTTGGAGTTGCTGACAGGGCGTATGTACTCAGTCACGGAGAGCTGGCGATGCACGGCAGAGCGAGTGACTTGGCCAAGGACCGCAGCCTCATTACGGCGAGTTACCTTGGCGAGAGCCACGTATGATCTGACGGGTCACCCCGTGGACTGACCTGGCATTTGTTTCAAGTAACTCGCGGCGTCGAAGTAGTCGCGCCACAGAGAGATCTTCCCGTCGCGGACCTCCCACACCCCATTCACAGGAAGTTCGATCCATCCGAAGGGCATCTTGAAGCGATCGAGCCGCTCGTTGAAGACGATCGATCCGGACTCGGCTTGACGATGGACGATCCATTCGATCTCCTCGCACTGGGAGAACATCGGGCCGAGGATGCCACGGATTCCTTCGGGGCCGAACACCTTGACCATCGGAACGTTGTCGTACTCGCAGTCATCGGTCACCATCGAACACGCCCGATCGAGGTCATTGGCCTCGAGGGCGGCGATGAATGCATTGACAATCTCCATGGGCTTCATCGAATCTCCTGTTCACACTGTCGTCAGGCGCTCGACGAGGTGCACCCGCACGGGTAGCGCACTCTGCACCACCATGCCCGTGATTCTGTCATGGCCGGTGTCCACCGCGACCAGTCGATTGGTGGGGGATCCGATATCGCGTACCTTCTCGTCGGTCAGGGCGGATCCTCCCCAGGAGTGCGCCATGGAGATCACCGAGCGCCGAACGTCTGGAGCGGATGAGACAACCGCCCGGATGCTCGCGCGCGGCGAGGTGATCTGAATGATGTCGCCGTCGCCCAGCCCGAGATCGGCCATGTCGTCAGGATTCATGTAGGCGGGGTTCGTCGTACCCTTGGCGGCCAGTCCGGGCAATTCCGTGCCCAGCGAGTTGAGGACGTGCTTCAGGCGTCTGCTGACCAGACGGAACGGAAAGGACTCGTCGTCGACATCGAGCACCTTGGACGCCGATCCTTCGCTTCGGATCACCGAGAGTTCGTCGGCGATGTCCTCGGGGCAGAGGGTGAACTTCGCAGTGCACGACGGATCGGCCGGCTGGACCACGATTGCCCGTTCGGGATGGATCCGCATTCGATTGTGGCGCATTTCCTCGACCGACATGCGCGAGCCGGCGTACGCGAGGTCGATGATTTCATCGTCCGATGGATGACGGTCGACGGGTGCATCGCCTCCTGGAAACGGGAGAGCTGTGCCGAGACGCCGGGCCAGTTCCCAGTACACCTCCCACTCATTGAGCACGTCGCCCCCGCGCGCGACGACGGCCGAGGTGTAGTTGGTGTAGGGGGCATTGAACCAGCGGTCCATCAGATGCGGGACATCGGCCCGCTCGAGTGACAGGGTGGGCGCGAGCACGACGTCGGCGAACTCGGCAGTCGCGGACATGCGATGGTCCACGACTACGAGCAGTTCGAGATCTTTCATCGCCGAGATCGTCAGTTCCTGATCGGGCCAGGCCACAACGGGATTGCCGCCGGAGACGATCAGGGCCCGAATCCGGCCCTCACCCGGGGTGAGGATCTCTTCGGCGAGCGTCGTGGTCGGCATCTCACCCCGAATTCCGCGCAGTCCGCGAATACGCGCCTGAGGTCCAGGAGTCGGATTGCGAGCGGCGGCAACTTGGGCCCGACGGGGACTGTCGGGATAGAGGAAGAAGCCGGCGTCGACTCTGTCGCCGGCACGATTGACCCGGCCGCAGATGGTGTTGAGGACGATGAGGAAGTGTTCGACCATGCTCGAATGCGGGGCCATGTTCGGGCCCGTGCCCGCGCCCGCCGTCCCGGTACGCGCCGAGGCGAACAGTCGTGCTGCCCGCACGATGTCCTCTTCGGGAACCGCGCAACGACGCGACACGTACTCGAGGTCGAACGGGTCGACCGATTGCGCAAGACCGTCCAGGTCCCCGACCCAATTCGCGCAGAATTCGTGATCGAAGAGTTCTTCTTGAAGGATGATTCTGGTCAAGCCGGCCAAAAGAGTTGGATCCTCGCCGGGACGAATCGCCAAGTGCACGTCGGCCTGCGTGGCGAACTCCGTACGTCGAGGATCGATGACGATCAATTTCATTCCACGTTCGCGGGCCTGACGCAAGGTGACGAAGGGGTTCGTTCCCTGTAGGCCTCCGACCGGGCCGAAACTCGAGACCATCGGGTTGTATCCGACGGCCATGAGAACTTCGGCTTGGCTGAAGTTCTGATAACCGGCCTCCCAGATGCCCGTGCGGAACGGGGCAGTCGCCTTCGCAGGCTGGTCGATGGTCAGCGATGTGTAGAACGAGGGTGATCCGATCGCCTGATGGAACGCTTTGGCGGCTGGCACCGACAGACAGTTCTGATACCCACCGGTACCGGTGTAGGTCGCAACGGATCGAGGACCATGTTCGTCGATGATGCGGCGGAGCGACTCGGCGATGTGGTCGAGAGCATCCTCAGACGTCGCCTCACCGAACGAGCCGTCGGCACGCCGTATCAGCGGCCGGAGCAGTCGGCCGGGATGGGCCATCTGGTCTGGGAGTTGCCGGCCCTTGATACAGGTGTAGCCAGCGAAGAGGGGATCGTCGACGACGCCTCTGACAGCTGTGACCCGTCCCATCTGGACGTCGACCTCGATCGGGCAACTTGCGTGGCACACGCGACAAAAGGAGGTGTGCGTCGTCGTGTCCGAACCCGTCTCCATGTCCACTGACCCCCTTCAGCGGCGGCACCACCACCCGCCGACAAACTAATCCAGCGGTTGGACCGGCCTTCGACCGTACGCGACGATGGAGCGAGCGGTCGTTGCTCGACCGAGGGGGAGACGGGGAGATGTCCGATTCGATGGGAGTGGACGAAGCCGAACTCGAGCGGCGTGTCGAGGCGTTGATCCACCGTGATCAGTCGGCGCTCGGGTGCCCGTATCCGATCTTTGCCGACCTGCGTCGACGAAGCGGTCCGATGTTCATTGCTGAGATCGGATGCTGGATCGTCACCCGCTTCGAAGACGTGCGAGCCATCCTGAGAGACACGGACCGATTTTCGAGTCTCAATCCCACTGGCCCGCGAACCTCAGGGGACGTGTTGACCCGGGGAATCCTCGAATTGATGAACGATCCTTCGATGGCAGACGCAATGTCCCGCCTCGGTCGCGGACGGGTCGCGGTCCTGCTCAATGCCGATCCTCCCGATCACCGCCGTCAGCGGAAATTGGTCAACCCCGCTTTCCGTCCGGATCGAATTCGACTCTTCGAGCCAGCGATCGAAGACGTAGCCGGTCGTCTGATCGAGGGAGTGATCCACGAACTTCGGGAACGGGGATCCGTCGACATCGTTTCTCGATTCGCCGTGGGATTGCCGATGGCGATCATCGCTAGGGCTCTCGGAGTTTCCGACGACGACCTCGAC